>NZ_AGBG01000015.1:0-70926 GCF_000225005.1 Ectothiorhodospira sp. PHS-1
GATTAGTCCCTGTAACGCTTCAGAAGATCCCCATAGGCATCGATCCGTCGGTCCCGCAGGTACGGCCAGATTCGCCGCACCGCCTCGCTGCGGGCCTTGTCGATATCCACCACCAGTACCTGTTCCTGGCTGTCCGAGGCCTGGGCCAGGAATTCTCCCTGGGGGCCGCAGACGAAGCTGGATCCCCAGAATTGACTGCCGGCGGTGACCCCGGACGGGTCCGCCTCAAACCCTACCCGGTTGCAGGCCGCCACCGGGATGCCGTTGGCCACCGCATGGGCGCGCTGCACGGTGATCCAGGCCTCCCGCTGACGGGCCTGTTCATCGGCCGTGTCGTTGGGGTCCCAGCCGATGGCAGTGGGGTAGATCAGCAGTTCCGCCCCGGCCAGAGCCATCAGCCGTGCCGCTTCCGGGAACCACTGATCCCAGCACACCAGCACGCCCAGGCGTCCCACTCGGGTGTCCACCGGCTCGAAACCCAGATCCCCCGGCGTGAAGTAGAACTTCTCGTAATAGCCGGGATCGTCCGGGATATGCATCTTGCGGTAGACCCCGGCCAGGCGCCCGTCGCTATCCAGTACTACCGCAGTGTTGTGGTACAGGCCGGGGGCACGCCGCTCGAACAGAGAGCCGACGATCACCACCCCCAGTTCCGCCGCCACCTCGGACAGGGCCTGGGTGCTGGGACCGGGAATCGGCTCGGCCAGGTTGAACAGCTCGGTATCCTCCGTCTGGCAGAAATACAGGCCGGTGTGCAGTTCCTGCAGGATGATGAGTTCGGCCCCTTGGGCGGCGGCCTCGCGGATGCCCCGCAGGCTTTTGTCCAGGTTGGACCGGGTATCTTCCGTGTTGGAATGCTGGATCAGTGCGATGCGCATGATGAGGTTCTGGGTCGGTTCAATGGTCGTGGAATGAAGGAAAGGTAAAACCCGTTTCAACTGGAACGCAGGGAGTGCCGGTCCGGTGCGGGCGGCCCCCTGCGGGTCGCCAGGTAAAAGTGGAAGCAGGCCAGGCAGAGCATGAGCAGACTCATCAGCATGGCGCCCCGGTAGGGACCGAAGAAGATCCATGCCCCCAGTACCAGAAAGGCGATGCCCGTACTGCCCTGGATGATGAGTTTCTTTACCCGTCCCGCATTCCAGGTGGACATGGTGATGAACCACCAGCCCATGGGCAGGCCGGGGGCGGAGAACAGCACCACCAGCTGTCGGAAGATCCCCTCCAGATGGCCCAGGGCCAGGTGAATGCCCAGGCTGCCGGCCATCAGCAGCAGCACACCGACGGCGGCGATCCGGTAGCTGGGCTGACGTGAGCGGTACCAGGGGCGTTTGACCGGGGTGTTCATCGGAGTGAAATACCTCAAGGATGTTCTGAGCAAACTATTTCGGCATGAAAATCGTCACTCCCGCCTCAAAACCGTCATTTCCGCGCAAGCGGGAATCCAGTCACGGGCCGATCCATACAGTGCCATACACACACATTGGATCAATCGGAGCAAAAAGCGTTCAGAGGCCGGATCTGGACACTTGATCAGAGATCAAATCTTTGCAAAACAGGCCTGCACCATAACCGAATCATGCCGGATTGCCCAGATGAAGACCTGATGACGCTCCAGGGTTTGGCGGTTCACGTGACGCCCCTCTTCAAGTCACTGCCACGCCCTTGACCATGGCCCATACGGTCTGCCCCTTCCCCAGTGCCAGTTGTCGGCAGGAGCGCAGACTGATGCGGGCCAGCAGGGTCTGGCCACCGGCATCCAGAGTCAGGATCACATGTCCGGGCTGGGGATCATCACTGATGTCACTGATCCGGACCTGAAGGGCGTTGAGTACGCTGCTGGCATCGGGCCGGGTCAGGGCCACGGATACATCCCGGGCGAGAATGCGTGCCCTCAGGGGAGTGCCGACGGCCCGCTCCTGGTGGGAGATCAGCAGACTGCCGCCGGCAAAGGCCAACTCCGTCAGGTGATCGGGTGCGTGGTGAACGGCCACGGTGCCTTCGATGACCGCCGAGGCCTGTTCGCTGTGGGCCAGGGGCAGGTCGGTGCGGGTGAGCAGATCCTGTATGGAACCCTGGGCCAGAGCCCGGCCCCGTTCCAGCAGGATCATGTGATCCGCCAGACGGGCCACTTCCTCGATGGAGTGGCTGACATAGACCACCGGGATGGACAGTTCATCATGCAGTCGCTCCAGATAGGGCAGGATCTCTCCCTTGCTGGTCACGTCCAGGGAGGCCATGGGCTCGTCCATCAGCAACAGTTGCGGGCTGGTGAGCAGGGCGCGGCCGATGGCCACCCGCTGGCGCTGGCCACCGGAAAGGGCGTCCGGATAGCGGTCCAGCAGGTCGGCCAGTCCCAGCAGGGCCGACACGTCGTCCAGGACCAGGCGGCGCCTGTCAGGGATCAGGCGCCTAAATCCGTAGAGCAGATTGTCACGCACCTTGAGATGAGGAAACAGGCTGGCCTCCTGAAAGACATAGCCCAGGGGGCGCTTGTGTACCGGCAGCCACCGGCGACCCTCCTGCCAGGTTGCGCCGTTGAACCTGAGTCGTCCTTCCCGAATGCGCTCCAGGCCCGCCAGGCAGCGCAGGATCGTGGTCTTGCCGGAGCCGGAGCGACCGAACAGGGCGGTGACCCCCTGGCCGGGGATGTCCAGATCCACATCCAGGGTGAAGTCGCCCCGGTCCAGAAAAAAACGTGCCTCGATGCTCATGACACCACCCCCACCACCTTGAAGCGGCGATTGAGGGCATACACGCTCATCAGCAGGATGAAGGCCAGGCAGACCAGCAGCAGGGACAGGGCATGGGCCGAGGCATAGTCCATGGCCTCCACGTGGTCGTAGATGGCGATGGAGGCCACCTGGGTCTGGCCGGGGATGTTGCCGCCGATCATCAGGATCACACCGAATTCTCCCAGGGTGTGGGCAAAGGACAGGACCGCCGCCGTCAGGATGCCCCGGCGAGCCAGGGGCAGTACCACGGTGAAAAAGCGGTCCAGGGGGCTTGCCCGCAAGGTGGCCGCTGCTTCAAGCACTCGACCACCGGTGGCGGCAAAGGCGTTTTGCAGGGGCTGTACCACGAAGGGCAGGGAATAGATCATGGAGCCGATCACCAGCCCGGTGAAGGTGAAGGCCAGATGACCCACGCCGATGTCTTCCAGAAAGCCTCCCACGGCGCCCCGGGGTCCCAGCAGGATCAGCAGGTAAAAACCCATCACCGTGGGCGGGAGTACCAGCGGCATGGCCACCAGCGCCTCGATCATGACCTTGCCCCGCCACCGGGTATGGGCCAGCCACCAAGCCAGGGGGGCGCAGAGCACCATGAGGATGCTGGTGCTGATGAAGGCCAGTTTGAGGGTGATCCACAACGCGGTGAGATCGTTGTCGCTGATGCCGAACATGCGGCCGGGCTCCCGTGAGTGAAGTGAGTTATTCCCCGGGCAGCACGAACCCGTAGGCCCGCATGATGGCCCGGGTCATGGGGGCGTTCATGTACTCGGCAAAGTGGTGTGCGTTGGCGTTGTCCGCAGCCCGCCGAGTGATGATGAAACCTTGCTCAAGAGGCTCGTGCAGGCCGTCATCCACCAGGTGATAGGGTCCCTGGTCCCGCACGTGGGGGTTCAGGGTCAGAGACAGGGCCACGATGCCCACCTGGGCCGCGCTGCTTTCCACCAACTGCAGGGTGTGGGCGATGTTTTCACCGAAGACAAAGCGGGGCATCAGTTCGTCCCACAGACCGACGGCTCGCAGGGCTTCCTCCGCCCGCTTCCCGTAGGGCGCGTGGCGGGGATTAGCGATGGCAATGCGCCGGAATTCAGGCCGGGACAGGTCGCTCAGGGTCAGGGTTGAGGCGTCCACCGTGTTGCTCCACAGCACGATGCGGCCGATGGCGTAAGGGATGACCTCGGAAGCCGCAAATCCCTTTTCCTGCAACATCCTTGGAAATTCAATGTCGGCGGAAAAGTAGAGGTCAAATGGGGCGCCGTTCTCGATCTGGGCGCGGAAGCGACCGGATGACCCGTAGATGACCTCGATGGGGCGGTCTGGGTGGTCTTCCCGGTAGGCCTCCAGGATTTCATCCATGGCAAAGCGCAGGTCCGCTGCCGCGGCGATGCGGGTGGGTTCCTGCGCCTGGAGTGTCCCGGTCAGGGCCAGCAGGATCAGACCTGCCAGTGCTTTGAACAAAAAGTGTTGCATGATCGTGTTCCTTTTCCGGTGAGGTTTGCATTGAATGATGGATATGGATGCCTGAAGACCGGATAAGCCCGGAGATCAGTCGTTGACGGCCAGCAGTACGTGGGGGGCCTTGATCAGGGCGCAGGCCCGAGCCCCCTGGGTGATCCAGCCTTCGTCCAGGGCCTCCCGGGTGACGACGGCGGTGAGGACCCGGCCATGGCCCAGGTCCAGCTTGACCTCTGCATTCACGGGACCTGCCTCGATGTGGCTGACGACGCCCTGGAGGCGGTTACGGGCAGAAAAGCGCAGTTCGTCGGCCACTTCGGAGAGAATCACGAAGGAGGACTTGATCAGCACATGGACTTCCCGCCCCACCTGCAGCCCCAGTTCCATACCGGCCTCATGGGTGACCACGGCGTGGACCTCCAGCCCATGGCCGATATCCACGGTGATCTCGTCGCTGACCGCGCCCTGAGTGACATGGGAGATCTTGCCCTGGTAGTGATTTCTTGCCGTTGTCCGCATGGATAGTTTCCTCATCAGTGTCCAGACGTCGCCCAGTTCGCCCGTGGACCGGGACATCTGCTGCAAGAACTGCTGGTACGCCTGCTCGGCGGCGCGATACTGCGCAATCACCTGTTCGCCGTGGGCGGTCAGTCGGGTGCCGCCGCCGTGCTTTCCCCCCGCCTGCCGCAGCAGCAGGGGTTTGTCCGCCAGATTGTTCATGGCGTCGATGGCGTCCCAGGCCGCCTTGTAGCTCATGCCGATGGCCCGGGCCGCGGCGGAGATGGAGCCGGTGGCGGCGATCTACTCCAGCAACTGGATGCGGGCGCCGCCAAGGAAGGTCTGGCCGTGCAGCTTGAACCAGAACTGGCCGTCGATTTCCGGTTGCATGGCGTTTTCCTGGTCGGAGGTTCGTTATGTGTTTCTGTATATAGCGGATGTCGAAACAAAAAATCACGGAGTCGCTGTGCTGTATCTAAGCATTTTTTAGGCCAGTCAGATTTATTCTTTTAAAAATATGTTTTTAAAGGGTTTATTATTAAATCTCCATGGTCTGAGGGTGGGGTTTGCGACAGGAAGAAGGGGATGGTGAGCCCGTTGTCTGAAATCCTACGTTTCCCGCGATCGGCCCGGCGGGCAGGGTGTCCGGGATGATGGCGTCATGAATGTGGATTGATTTATTTATATTCCTTGTCAGTATATGGGGTCCCGCCAATGGATGTGAGCACGTTATGGAGCCCGGAAAAGACCCATGATCCCCGCCTTCCTGCGCCGTCATCCCCTGACCGTCATCCCCTGACCGTCATCGTGCTGGCCCAGCTTTGCGGCACATCCTTATGGTTCAGCATCAATGGTGTGTGGTGGTCAATGGCCCCGGACCTGGGTCTGTCGAATGCGGACCTGGGGTATCTGACCCTGACCGTGCAGCTCGGATTCATCGTTGGCACGTTGACCATGGCGGCCACCGGCCTGGCGGATCGCTTTCACGCCAGTGTCATCTTCGCCGTGGCCTGTCTGTGCGGTGCGCTGGTCAATGGTGCCTTCCTGCTGGTGGCCGCCCAGCCGCCCTTTGATCTGTTGCTGCGGTTTCTGACCGGTCTTTGCCTGGCCGGGATTTATCCTCTGGGAATGAAACTGATCATCTCCTGGGTGCCCCTGCATGCGGGGGCGGCGCTGTCCTGGCTGGTGGGCATGCTGACTTTGGGCACGGCGCTGCCACACCTGATGCAGGGGATGACCCTGGACATGCCCTGGCAATGGCCCCTGCTGGGGGCCTCGGTGCTGGCACTGCTGGGAGGGGGGCTGGTGCTGCTGCTGGGCGATGGCCCCCACTTGCCCAAGGCCGGAGGTAAGATCCCGCTGCGCCAGGGACTTTCAGGGCTGAAGATCCCGCGTTTTCGTGCAGTGGCCGGGGGGTATTTCGGTCATTGCTGGGAGCTCTATGCCTTCTGGATGCTGGTGCCGTTGCTGGTGGGGCAGGAGATCGGCCGTCTGGGTGTTGCGGATGCCTGGATACCCTGGTTGGCGTTCGCCGTCATTGCCCTGGGATTTGCGGGGTGTGTGGGGGGCGGTGTGATCAGTCGTTACCGGGGGAGTGAGTGGGTGGCCCGTCGCGCCCTGGCGATGTCCGGTGCCCTGTGCCTGGCCTATCCGTTCCTGACCTGGGCACCGGCCGGTTTACTGCTGATCCTGCTGGCCCTGTGGGGGATGGCCGTGATTGCCGATTCGCCCCAGTTCTCCGCCCTCGCGGCAGCCAATGCCCCGCGGGAACTGGTGGGTTCATCGCTGGCGGTGATGAACGCCATCGGCTTTGCCCTGACGGTGCCCGCCATCTGGCTGACCAGTGTGTTGTGGGAATTGCAGGGTGCCTGGGTCATTCTGTGGCTGCTGCCGGGACCCTTGCTGGGCCTGTGGGCGATGCGGGGTTTGAAAGCTATGCGCTGAGCCACAACATGCAGATGGCTGATGCAATGATTGCCGCCACCGCCATGGAGTTGGGGCTACCGCTGCTCACGGCCAATGACCGTCACTACCGGCATATCGACGGCTTGCAGATCGAATTATTTCGCCCTCAATGATGACGAAAGGCCGGCAATGAAACGATTGCCAACTGCGCCATCCATGTGCCCTGACCCGCCGCCATCACCTCACCGCATCCGCCTCCGTCAGGGCCGGGTCTTCAGGGTCTTCCGGTTCTTCCTGGCAGTAGACATAGGTCACGCCGCTCAGGCGACGATTGAGCTGCTGAAAACCGTCCAGAATCTCCCAGGCTGGATAGGGCAGGCCGGGATGGGCGCGCTTGGCCTGGATCAGCCAGCGGCTGTTGTCCTGCTTGCGCTCCAGGATCTTGCGTCCCAGCTCCGGGCGTTCACGCATCAGCATCCGCGCCACGGTGTTCATCTGCTGGGTAAAGCGGGCCGCGGCATCCAGCACCAGCGGCCGTGCGGCCTCCAGGGCCCCGGGGGAGGCCTGTAGCAGGCGCCGGGCTTCGTCATGCAGTTCCGGCCCCAGGGTGCGAACGATCATGGGCAACTCCCGCATGAAGTCGTCCATGGTGTCCTTCAGGGCCTGATCCTCCCGATTGAGGGAATCATCGGGAATGGCATCCAGAAAGGCGGTCAGTTCGTGGCAGACCGTCTGCACCTCACGACTGCGGCGGGCGATGTCCACCGCCAGACCATCGTCCAGCGCGCCTTGCTTGAGTCCCTGCATCACGCCGTCACCCATCAGGTGGAGAGTATCGAAGATACGCAGGGTTTCCCGCAGGGCCGCGTTGATGGCCAGAGCGGGATTTTGCAGCAGCAGCGGATCCAGCCTTGGGGTACCGGCCTTGCCCGGGGCGGGGCTGTCCGGAATCAGTATTTTGACCCAGCGTTCCAGGGCCGGGGCAAGGAACAGGGCGGCGCAGGCCAGCAGGTTGAACAGGGTATGGGTCCAGGCCGCCTGCTGGGGCAGTTCGCCCGGCAGGACCTGAAGCGGCAGTTGCGGAATGCCCAGCAGAAGGCCAGCCGCGCCCAGGGCCAGGGGCAATTTGATCATGAGGATGGCCAGTCCCAGACGGCGTCCCTGGGTATCTCCCCAGCCGGCCAGCAACACGGTCAGGCACAGGCCGATATTGGCGCCCAGTACCCACAGCAGCAGCATGGGGAGGGTGATCTGGCCGCCGGCTACCAGGGCCAGGGCCACGGCGATAGACGCGGTGGCGCTTTGCACCATCAGGGTCAGCAGGACCGCGCCCACCAGAAACAGCAGGGGTAACTGGCCCAGGGCGGCGAACAGGGCCTCCACCGCCGGATCGGAACCCAGGCTGGTGGCGGCGTCGCTCAGTAGGCCCATGCCCATGAGCATGAAGGCGAAGGCCAGTAATGCCTGACCCACACCGCGAGGACGGCTGGATTCCACAAACAGAAATAGCCCGGCCCCCAAAGCAAGAAACAGACCGATATAGTGCTGCAGGTCAAAGGAGACCATCTGCACCAGCACCGTGGTGCCCAGTTGCGCCCCCAGCAGGACGGCCAGAACGTTCTTCCAGGGCACCTTGCCCCGGCGGGTCATCTGTACCGAGAGCATGGCCGTGGCCGTGGAGGAGGGCATCACCGCGCCGCTGGCCACGCCGCCGACAAAGGCGCGGGCGCGGGTGCGGGTGAAGCCCTGCAGCCAGTCCAGCAGGTCACCGCCCATGATGCGGGCAAAGCCCTTGCGCAGAAACCGCAGGCCGAACAGGATCAGCAGGATGCCGGCGATAAGATTGATCGGTTCCATGGCATTTTTCCTCCCGAGGGCCATTGTGAACAGGCCCGTGACCACCGGGGTGGATGGTCACGGGGAAATGGGCGATGGATCAGAAGCTGATGGTGTAGCCCGCCACGAACAAGGACTGGGCGCCGGCCTCATCCCTGGCGGCATAGGTCAGGGAGATTTCTCCCGGACCGCTTTCCCTGGCCAGTCCCAGCATCCAGAAGGTGACACCGGATTCCTTGTTGGGATCATCGTACCCCAGCCCGGCCAGTACACGGGTGTCCGGCATGAAGGCATAGTCTCCTTCGATCACATACACCGTACTGCCTTTGGCATCGGAATCATCGGCATGCACCACATGACTGATGCTTGCCGTCACGGGGCCCAGGCCGATGCCGAGAAAAAGTTCTCCTTCATCGGCATCGTCCTGCTCCGAGTAATGGAAATATTCATAACCGATTTCCAGCTCCAAAGGCCCCATGGGGAACGCCAGCCCAAAGAAGGGGGCCACCTCCTGCCCCATGCCGTCCCCCCCCAGGGTGGAGACCTGGGCGCCCAGGAACCAGCCGCCGGGATGGGCGTATTCCACTCCGCCCTGGACCACGGCGTGATTGTTGGATACGGATTCCCCATTGTCGATGTAGTCGGTGAATGCGCCGACGTTGAAGGTCAGTTCGGCCTGGGTATTGCCCGCGTACACGAGGCTGGTCATCAGGGCGCCGATGACGCCGGCACGGAGCTTGTCATTGTCATGCATGAGCTTTTTCATTTTGATGAACTCTTGTTGTGGAAGATGGTTGATGTGCATGGGCAGACAAGTTCAGGCACCGCCGGGAATATGGGCGCCCAGGAGCCAGGCGGCCATCAGGAAGTACACCGCCAGACCGGTGAAGTCCTTGATGGTGGTGATGAACGGGTCGGCGCCGGGGGCATGGTCCACACCAATCTTGACCATCACCCAGGGCAGCAGGAAACCCAGGATGGATGCGGTGAACACGGCGGTGAACAGGGCCACGCCCACCACCACGCCCAGCAGGGGAATCCCGTTGGGCGCACCCTGCCAGAAGTAGGCGATGGTGCCCGCCAGGACCGCGATCACCGACGCCATGGCCAGACCTACCATGGCTTCCCGCACCAGATGGGAGCGGAAGAAACGTTCCATGCTGATATGGCCCAGAGCCAGGCCACGGGCGAAAATGGTGGTGGACTGGGTACCCACATTGCCACCCATGTCCATGACCAGGGGGATGAAGATGGCCAGGGCCACCAGGGCGGCCAGGGTGTCCTCGAAGAAGTCGATGACGCCCCCCACCATCAGGCCCCCCGCCAGGGTGACCATCAGGAAGGCCAGCCGTATCCTGACCGAATATCCGATGGGGCCGGAGGTGAGCTTTTCCGACCGCACCACATCCTTGGCGTGCACCATACTCCCGATGCCGGCCTTCTTGTACACGTCTTCAGAGACGTCTTCTTCCAGCACGTCCATGGCATCGCTGAAGCACAGCACACCGGCCAGACGGCGTTGGTCATCCAGTATCGGCAGCACCGGCAGGTCGCTGCGTTGCAGCAGGCGGGCCGCATCCACCTTGTTGTCATGGGTACCGGCAGTGACACCCTCACCATTGACCAAGCTACGGATGGGGGTGTCGGATTCAGCCCGCAGCAGACGGGTCAGGGAGACATGCCCCAGATACTCCCCCTCGGCATTGGTCACAAAAACCACCGCGCCCATGTCTTCCGGGCTGTTCTCGATGCCGCGCAGACGTGCCATGGCCTCGGCGACGGTGGTGTCCGCGGTCACCGCCACATGATCCGAGCGCATGACGCGCACCACGTTGTCCGCATCGTGGCGGAGGATGGTCTGTACCGATTCCCGTTTTTTGGCAGGCAGCAGGGCCAGCAGTTCATCACCGTAGCGGCGAGAGAGCAGGGCAACCGCTCGGGCGATGGTGTAGCTGGGCAGGCGGGCGGCAAAGCGGGCGGCCTCCGCCTTGCCCATGTGCTCCAGCAGACCCGCCTGTTCCTCGTCGTCCATGTGCAGGAAGGTGGCCACGGCTTCCTTGGGCGGCAGTTCGGCAAAGAGGGCCAGCCGGTAGGAGGGTTCGATGGCGGCCAGACAGCGGGCCTTTTCGGTGGGGTCGGCGTCCAGGATGAGGGTTTTGGCCTCATGGAACTGGCCATTGCGAAGATGGTTGAGAACAATGTGGTTCATGGGATGAATTCCGTAATCAATGTTTTCGGCACGAAGCCGTCCACGGAATTCAGGCAAGGGGAGGCCGTGCCTCCCTGGATATGTGAAGATCAGCGGGGAGGGGCGGCCAGCCGCCTGATATCGGCGAACGGCATGTCAAAAATCCTCACCCGCCCTAATGAACGGGGCGAGGGCGGTGGTTCGGGTTCAGGGTCGTCTGGCAAGGACATCACCTCCTGGCATCGGGTTTTCAGTGGCGCACGCAGCACCACGCCACGGGCCGGTGGCCCATGTCGGGTGTTGGATGCAAGTCAAGGGGAGTGCCCGAAGGGGCAGCCGTCAGCGCGCCCCGGCCCTTTCAGGCAACGGAACGAGCAGGCACCTGTCCACGTGACAGGATGACGGGGATGCGCTTTCGGCTATCGGCTCCCTGGTTGTCGCGGCAGTGTGCGGCGCGCCAGGGTAGCCTCATGGGCGGTAAGGAATTACCGCGGGGGAGAGGAAACCCGAGGGACGCTGCAGACTGCCGTATCGTGGCCGTGATCGGCCCGGATCAAGCATCTACAACAAGAACTGTCCATGGGGTTATGGGTACCTCTATGGGTTGCAAAGGGCGGATTTGCCTCAACGGGCGGCATTCTACCCCCCGGAGGCGGTCGGGTAAACCCGCTGCTTGTTGCTGGGCGAGGTGAGATATTCGGCGCGTTAAAGATTCCGGCTTTCCGCGCAG
This sequence comes from Ectothiorhodospira sp. PHS-1, assembly GCF_000225005.1. Classification (NCBI taxonomy): domain Bacteria; kingdom Pseudomonadati; phylum Pseudomonadota; class Gammaproteobacteria; order Chromatiales; family Ectothiorhodospiraceae; genus Ectothiorhodospira; species Ectothiorhodospira sp. PHS-1. The sequence goes on from NZ_AGBG01000015.1 coordinate 11,339, forward strand.
GTGATGCACAGGGTGGCCGCTGGATCCAGATCCAGGCGACGGGGGTTGATGGGCTCGCCGCAGTCCAGGCAATCCCCGTAGCTGCCGTCATCGCAGCGGCGCAGGGCGGCCTCGATGCGCAGCAGGGATTGCCGGGCCCGTTGTTGGGTGTTTTGCGCCATGGCCTGTTGTTGCAGGGCATCCATGCGGGACAGCCTGCCCACACTGGTTTGGTCCAGCACCACGGTGGCGGTAGAGGCCTTGCGGGCATCCTCCAGGCCGAGGATGTCATCTCGCGCGGCCAGCAGTCTGGCGCGATAATGTGCGATATCCGGTGGCTCTGTCATTTATTTATGCCGGAGTCGGTGTGATGCATGGGGCCGGTAGCATCCCTGTTGCCGGCCCCATGCCCACCCTCAGCGCAGGATCAGCAGGGCGATGGGGGAGTTTATGATCATCTTGGTGGTGGTACTGCCGACGAAGAACTGACGCAAGCGGGAGTGTCCGTAGGCGCCCATGGCCAGCAGGTGGATGTCATGGGCCTGGCGGTAGGCGCAGACCTGCTCGCAGACTTCGCCGGACTGGAGCACGGCCTTGACCGTAAATCCTTGGCTTTCCAGGGTACGGCGGGCGTTGTCCAGCTTGGCCCGGTTGTCACCGCTGTCCTCGCCCACCATGAGCAGATGGGCCTCCAGCCCCTTGAGCATGGGGCTTTGGGCCACCCGTTCCACCACTGTGTGCGCGGTGCTGCTGCCGTCGTAGGCGATCATGAACCGCTGGGGTTCCTTGAATTCCGGCGGACAGACCAGCACCGCCCGCTTCACGGTGCGGATGATGCTTTCCAGGTGGGAGCCAATATGGCGGGCCACCTTGTCGCCGTCCTGGCCCTGCTTGCCCACCACCAGCAGGCGGGCCTCTTCCTGAAGCTCATCAAGCGCCTCGGTGACCCGGTCATTGCGCAGCAGGCTGCCGGGGTCGGTGATACCGGCCTGTTTCACCCGTTCCAGGCCATCTGCCAGGATGGCCCGACCCTGTTCGCGGATCAGCTTGCCGCGCTTTTCCTCCGTCTCAACCATCTGTTGCAGCAGGGCTTCCCGCCCTCCCAGGCTCAGATTGCCACTCAGGTCCTTCTGTGACTCCGCATGGGGGTTGTGGACCACATGCAGCAGGGTCAGGGGACTGTCCAGGCGCCGTGCGGCCCAGGCGGCGTGGTCGCACACCGACAGGGAGGAGCGGGAACCATCGATACAGGCAATCACCTTGTTCATTACAACGGCTTCCTTCTTCATATCAATGCCCCATCAGCCGGTCGGCGGCATCGGGCTTGTCATGGACGGCATGGCGGTCAACGATGGTGGCCGTGGCCTCGTTCATGCCGATGATTTCCACCTCGGTACCTTCACGGCGGAAGTTGATCACCACCCGGTCCAGCGCCGACACGGAGCTGATGTCCCAGAAATGGGCACGGGACAGATCAATGGTCACCTTATCCAGATCCTCGCGGAAATTGAAGGCAGCCATGAATTTTTCCGTGGAGGCGAAGAACACTTGACCATAAACCCGGTAGGTGCGGTGCAGGGTTTTGTCATCCGGATTGGTATCGGAGTCGGCGCCCACGAACATGAATTGACTCACCTTGTTGGCAAAGAACAAGGAAGCCAGCAGCACCCCGGTGAGCACGCCGATGGCCAGGTTGTGGGTGAACACCGTCACGCCTACGGTGGCGATCATGACGATGTTGGTGCTCAGCGGATGGGCCTTCATGTTCTTGATGGAGTTCCAGCTGAAGGTCCCGATGGCCACCATGATCATCACCGCCACCAGGGCCGCCATGGGGACGATGCTCAGGACCGGACTCAGGAAGACCACCATGATCAAGAGGAAGATACCGGCCGAAAAGGTGGACAAACGCCCGCGGCCGCCGGATTTGATGTTGATCACCGACTGGCCGATCATAGCGCAGCCCGCCATGCCGCCGAAACTGCCGGCGACGATGTTGGAGATACCCTGGCCCTTGCATTCCCGATCCCGGTCGGTCTTGGTGTCGGTCAGGTCATCGACGATGTTCTGGGTCATCATGGATTCCAGCAGGCCCACCACTGTGAGCGCCAGGGCGTAGGGCAGGATGATCCACAGGGTTTCCAGGTTCAAAGGGATGTCCGGCAGCAGAAAGACCGGCAGGGTGTCGGGCAGTTCACCCATGTCACCCACGGTGCGGATGTCCAGTTGCAGCACCCAGGCCAGCAGGGTCAGCACCACGATGGTGATCAGGGGGGAGGGGATGGACCTGGTCACGTAGGGGAACAGATAGATGATGCCCAGGCCCAGGGCGGTCATGGCATAGACGTGCCAGGTCACGCCGGTCAACTCCGGCAACTGGGCCAGGAAGATCAGGATGGCCAGGGCGTTGACGAAGCCGGTCATGACCGAGTTGGAGATGAACCGCATCACCCGTCCCAGCTTCAGATAGCCGGCCAGGATCTGCAGAAAGCCGGTAAGGATGGTGGCCGCCAGCAGATATTCCAGCCCGTGCTCCTTGACCAGGGTGATCATGAGCAGGGCCATGGCGGCAGTGGCGGCGGAGATCATGCCGGGCCGTCCCCCGGTGAAGGCGATCACCACGGCGATACAGAAAGAGGCATACAGACCCACCTTGGGGTCAACACCGGCGATGATGGAGAAGGCGATGGCCTCGGGGATCAGGGCCAGGGCCACCACCAGGCCGGCCAGCAGGTCTCCCCGAATGTTGGAAAACCATTCCCGTTTGATTCTTTGCCACTGTATCAAGGGTGAGTCCTTCTATTTGGTCCGGGCCGCGTGGCCGTGGATATCACGATGCAGCGCCCCCCCGGCGTTCGGTGGCCTGGGCCTTGACCCGCCGGGGTCGCACTGCATCATCCGATGTTTGCTGCATTCGGGGATTCGGGGCGGAAGCGCCCGGGAAACCTCTGATCAATCAGAGCGATGCCGGTCAAGAAGATGTCCGGCACGAACCGGCTATCAAGTGCCGGGTGAAATGCTAAATTCAGGGGGCATTATTCTATGGGTAACGGGTGCCTCCGTCAACGCCAGTGTGCTGGGCGATGGCCGGACGTACCAGCCCGCAGGCAGCCGGCGCGGTGCCAGTCGCCCCGCCTGGATGCGGCAGGGGCGACTGAGCCGGATATAGAGCTGGTAGGTCGTTGGTAGGGCCGAGGGGCACTGATCCGGGGCGGGCGACCTGTCCGATGCTTCAGGAGAACATGGATTTGAACGTGGCCCTGATCTCTTCCCGAATGATTTCCCGAATCCGTTCTTCGGAGATCGGGGGTTCCTGCTTGGGCAGGGCCTCCAGTTCGGCCTGGATCATGGCATGGATGGCGGCTTCGATGGCGCCGGGGGTGGACGCGGATGCCGCGACGGGCGCGGCGGTCGGTGCTTCATCGATCCGTGGCATTTCTTCCGGTTCGGACATGGGGGCCTCGGTTGCTTGTTCTGGCGTGGTATCGTCAGGCGTGAGTGTATCTTCTTCCGGTTCCGGTTCCGGTTCCGGTTCCTCCTGCTCCGGCTCTGCTTCCATCGTGGGAGTTTCCATGGTCGCTTCCGTTTCCGGCATGGCCTCATCCTCTTCCCGGACGGGCTGGGGTTCGGCTTCCATGATCATTTCTGCTTCCGCCATCGCCTCCTCGATCACCGGCGTGGATGGAGGGGGTTCGTCTTCAGGCTCCGGTGATTCTTCACCGGCCTGCTGCAGCAGCATGTCGAGGACCGGGTCGTGCTCTCCTGCAGTATCGGGGGGTGTCGGCTCTTCTCTTGCTTCCCGGGACCACATGGCATCACTGACCAACTCCAGTTTCTGGACGGAAGGCGCCTCTGCGGCCAGTATGTCCTCAATATCCGGTTCCGGTTCCGGTTCCGGTTCCGGTTCCGGTTCCGGTTCCGGTTCCGGTTCCGGTTCAATCTGCCGTGGTGGCGCCTCATCGACGATGAATCGGTCAAAGTCACCGTTTTCGATCCAGTCCGCCCATTCATCATAGAGGGCATTCTTGTCCGTGACACCCGGGATATCCCCGGAAATGAAGGCCGAGACATCCGAGACCTTGTATTTCTTCCGGACGTACTCCGCCAGAATGACACCGATATCCTTGTTTTCGCGGGTCAGCGCCACCAGGCGCATCAAGCTCTCGGATTTTGCATTCATGTCGGTTCCCTTCCGGCTATGCCGGCCGGCTGAGTGGATGGGTCGCCGTGGCCCTCGCCAGGCCCCTCATGAACACCTTATCGGCAAGTGGGCAGGGAAATTGAACATTTCCCCGCGCTACATCGTGCCGAGGATCCAGCCCTCGACCCGGGCGATGCGGGATTCGGCGTGTGTGAGCGAAGGGGTGAGATATGAAGCGAGGCTTCCGTCCAGGTCGAAACGGCGTAGCTGCAGGGCGACCACGTAGGCGTCATGCTGGTCGGGCGTGCGGCCGTCCCGTGGATGTGCCTTGCTCCACAGGGAAGGGTAGACCTCGACAAGGACGGCGCGACCCGGGGGGATGTTCCAGCCATCGAAGGGCCAGACATGCAGCCGCTGCCTCAGTGCCAGCCGCAGCAGGCGTAGCCAGGGAAGTCCGGCATGGGTTGATTTGGCCACCGAGCCGGGGACGTCGAAATGAAACACGGACTTCGCCCCCGCCCTTTCCTCGGTAAGGCGACGCCAGCGGGTGTTGCCGGAACGGTCCTGAGCATATCCGCACGAACCGTCGCGGACAAAATCCACATAGGTGTGTTGATCGTCGGTGGGCCAGTGTTGGTGAAAATCATCCAGGAAGGCGGTCCAATCCGGGGGCAGGTGATGGGCTTCGAAATACCGCAGGGGAAAGGAAAATCCGTGATCGATGCCGACGAGGGTGGGTACGTCTTCGGACAAGCGGGCGGTCAGCCACGCCGCAAGACCACGCCGGGTCCAGTATTTTCGTGGACTTGGTGGCGGAAGGACCTCCGTCGGCAGGGATTCCCGGTCGGCTTCGTAGACACGCAAGCCCTTGAGACTGTCATCCGGCGTTTGCGCGCCGGAGTAGTCGATGCCGATATAACGATGGAAAGCAGGATGTTTCACAAGCATCCCTCTGCTATTCGTCGGCATGGTGTTGCAGCCAACGATGGCCTTTACCGGTCAACCGATAGCGCTGCTGCTCCCGTTCTGGTGAGGTGAACAGGCAGGAAAAGCACTTTCAGGATTGTGGGAGGCAGTGTGGGAACGAAAAAAAAGCCCGCCCGTAACTTTTGCTGAAACGGACGGGCCTTTTTATTTTGGTGGTGGAGCGGATGGGAATCGAACCCACGACCTCAGCAGTGCGATTGCTGCGCTCTCCCAACTGAGCTACCGCCCCATGGGGTGAAAGTATACTCCAGGGTTCCGGCTTGTCACCAGTGCCGGGGGCAGTGCCTCAGCCGGTCGCCGGCTGGAGCAGGATGCCCGCCAGCGGCGGCAGGGTGAGCACCACGGAGTAGGGTTTCCCCATCCAGGGTATGTCTTCGGCTTCCACTTCCAGGTTGCCCAGGTTGCTGCCGCCGTAGTAGTGGGAGTCGGAGTTGAAGATCTCCCGATAGCGGCCGGGGCCCGGTACGCCGATGCGATAGCCTTCCCGGGGTACGGGGGTGAAGTTCAGGGCGCTGATGATGAACTGGTTGCCGTCTTCGGTCTTGCGCAGGTAACTCAGGACCGACTGGGCAGCGTCGTGACAGTCGATCCAGTCGAAGCCCTGCCATTCGAAGTCGAGGTGGTGTAGCGCGGGCTGTTCCCGGTAGAGACGGTTGAGGTCCGCGACCAGGCGTTGGACGCCTTCGTGGAAGGGGTATTGGAGCAGGTGCCATTCCATTTCCCGGGATGCGTCCCATTCGTTGCCCTGACCGATCTCGCAGCCCATGAACAGCAGTTTCTTGCCCGGGTAGCTCCACATGAGGGTGTAGAGCAGGCGCAGGTTGGCAAACCGCTGCCACTCATCGCCGGGCATGCGGTAGAGCAGGGAGCGCTTGCCGTGGACCACTTCGTCGTGGGAGAAGGGCAGCACGAAATTTTCGGTGAAGGCATAGAGCAGGCCGAATGTGAGCCGGTCGTGATGGTAGTGGCGGTGGATGGGGTCCTTGCTGAAATAATCCAGGGTGTCGTTCATCCAGCCCATGTTCCATTTCATGGCAAAGCCCAGGCCTCCCAGCCAGGTGGGACGGGTGACCTGGGGCCAGGACGTGGATTCCTCCGCGATGATCAGGGCCCCGGGATGGCGGCCCTGGACGGTACTGTTCAGCTCCCGCAGGAACTCGATGGCATCCAGGTTTTCGTTGCCGCCGAACTTGTTGGGTACCCAGTCACCGGGTTCCCGGGAATAGTCCAGGTAGAGCATGGAGGCCACGGCGTCCACCCGCAGACCGTCGATATGGAATTCCTCCACCCAGTACATGGCGCTGGAGACGAGGAAGTTCCTCACCTCGTTGCGGCCGTAATTGAAGATCAGGGTGCCCCAGTCACGGTGTTCGCCCAGGCGAGGGTCTTCATGCTCGTACAGGGCGCTGCCGTCGAAGCGGGCCAGCCCGTGGGCGTCCTTGGGAAAATGTCCCGGCGCCCAGTCCAGCAACACGCCGATGCCGTGTTCGTGACAGAGATTGACGAAATAGCGGAAGTCATCCGGTTCGCCGAAGCGGCGGGTGGGGGCGTAATAGCCGGTGGTCTGGTAGCCCCAGGAGCCGTCATAGGGGTGTTCGGTGATCGGCAGCAGTTCCACATGGGTGAAGCCCATGCGGGTGACATAGTCCACCAGTTCCCGGGCCAGTTCCCGGTAATTGAGAAACTGGCCGTCTGCGTCCCGCCGCCAGGAACCCAGGTGCACCTCATAGACGGACATGGGGCGGTGCGGCCAGGCCTCGTTGCAGCGATCCGCCAGCCAGGCCTGGTCGGACCACTGGAAACGGCTGGGAGGGCTGACCACCGCCGCGGTGCGGGGGCGCAGTTCAAAGCACTGGCCGTAAGGGTCGGCCTTGAGCAGGATGGCGTCGGTGTCGCGGTTGCGGATCTCGTACTTGTAGAGGGCGCCGGGCGCCATGCCGGGGATGAACAGCTCCCACACCCCGCTGCCGCCGCGTACCCGCATGGGATGGCAGCGGCCGTCCCAGCGGTTGAAGTCGCCGACCACGGACACCCGTTCCGCGGCGGGTGCCCAGACCGCGAACCGGACGCCCTGAATGCCGTCTACTACATGAAGATGGGCGCCCAGGAATCGGTAGGCGTGCCAGTGGCGTCCTTCGTTGAACAGGTGGATGTCGAAGTCCGGCACCTGGGGGGCGAAACAGTAGGGATCGTAGGCAATCTGCTCGTGGCCATGACCATCACTCCATCGTATGCGATAGTGTGAGGGCAGGGCGTCGCGGGGGCCGCGCCACTCGAACAGCCCCTGTTTGCCGACGGGCTTCATGGGGGCGTTGAGTTCCATGATGCCGGCCTCGCGGGCGAAGGGTAGCAGGGCGCGCACCACGCACTGCCCCGCCTCCATGTGACGACCCAGAAAGGCAAAGGGGTCGTGATGCCGTGAGTCAAGGATACGTTGGAGATGTTCGTTGTACGATGTAGGCATGAGAGGTTCCGTGGCTGGCGCGGCGGTGTGGCGGCACTTTCCGTGGCTGCAGAAATGATGTAATAGATTCGAAACAGGGACATCGCACTATGATAAGCGGGCCATGCCGGGGGCTGAAGTACCCGATTGAGTCAACCCTATCATGAGCAGCGTGACCGAGTCCCCCATTGACCCGGGTCCGGGAAAGTCAGCATGAAATCACAATCTCAACGCTTCGTCAGTCGTATCACCCGAGACACCCTGGCATTGATCCTTGCCGGGGGGCGGGGGTCCCGTCTCAAGCAGCTCACCCTGTGGCGCGCCAAGCCGGCGGTACCCTTCGGCGGCAAGTTCCGGATCATCGACTTTCCGCTGTCCAACTGCATCAACTCGGGTATCCGTCAGGTGGGAGTGCTCACCCAGTACAAGTCCCATTCCCTGATCCAGCACATCCAGCGCGGCTGGGGGTTCCTGCGCGGGGAGTTCGGCGAGTTCGTGGAACTGCTGCCGGCCCAGCAGCGCATCGAGACTTCCTGGTATGAAGGGACGGCGGACGCAGTCTATCAGAACCTGGACATCATCCGTGACCATGACCCGGGGTACGTTCTCATCCTGGCCGGAGACCATATCTACAAGATGGACTATGGCGACATGATCGCCTACCACGTGGAGTCCGGCGCCGACATGACCGTCGGATGCCTGGAGGTGGATCTGGAAACCGCCAGGGGGTTTGGCGTCATGGCGGTGGACGGAGACGGCCGGGTGCGTCAGTTCACGGAAAAACCGGCGCAGCCCCAGAGCATTCCCGACAAGCCGGACAAGGCGCTCGCCTCCATGGGGATCTATGTCTTCAATACCCGCTTCCTGTTCGAACAGCTGATCAAGGATGCGGATACCCCGGGCTCCAGCCATGATTTCGGCAAGGACATCATCCCCAACGTGATCAAGTCCTATCGGGTGATGGCGTATCCCTTCCGGGACGTGCAGACCGGTTCCCAGGCCTACTGGCGTGACGTGGGGACTATCGACTCCTACTGGCAGGCCAATCTGGAGCTGATCGGCGTGACGCCGGAACTGAATCTTTACGACATGGACTGGCCCATCTGGACCTATCAGGAACAGTTGCCGCCGGCCAAGTTCGTGTTCGACGACGATGACCGGCGCGGCATGGCCGTGGATTCCATGGTCTCCGGGGGCTGTATCATCTCCGGTGCGCTGGTGCGGCACTCCCTGCTGTTCTCCAATGTGATCGTCAACTCCTTCAGCCAGGTCACCGATTCCGTGGTCCTGCCCGATGTGGAGATCGGTCGTCATTGCCGGATTCACAAGGCCGTGATCGACAAGGGGTGCCGAATTCCCGAAGGCATGGTGATCGGTGAGGATCCGGTGGAGGATGCCAAGCGCTTCCATGTCTCCGAAGGCGGCGTGACCGTGGTGACGCCTGAAATGCTCGGCAGCATGCCCCGCTATGCTCGCTGAGGCCTCTACACGGATGAATTCCCCGGCGATCAGGTTGGTGCTGTGCTGGCACATGCACCAGCCCGAATATCGCGAGGCGGGCACGGGACGCTACGCCTTGCCCTGGACCTATCTGCATGCCATTAAGGATTATGTGGACATGGCCGCTCACCTGGAGGCGACTCCCGGCGCCCGGGCCGTGGTCAACTTCGCCCCGGTGCTGCTGGAGCAGATCAAGGACTACGCCGATCAGGTGGCCGCCTTCCTGTCCCGGGGGGAAGCCGTTTCCGATCCGGTACTGGCCTTGCTGGGGGCGCAGTCGCCGCCCGCCGGTGCCACTGAGCGCATGCAGCTGGCCGAGGCCTGCGCGAGGGCCAATCGCAAGCGTTTGATTGAGCCCCATGCGGAGTATCGGGTGCTCGTCGACATGCTGCCCTGGCTGCGCCAGCAACCGGATGCGGTGGCTTATCTGGCGGATCAGTATTTCTTCGATCTCGTGACCTGGTACCACCTGGTATGGCTGGGCGAGACGGTTCGGCGCAAGGACCCCCGCATCGATTTGCTGATGAAGCAGGGACGTGATTTCACGCCGGGACAGCGCAGGCTGTTGCTGGAAATCATTGCGGAACTGCTGGGGAATCTGATCGGACGCTATCGGCGCCTAGCCCGGTCGGGGCAGGTGGAGCTATCCTTCACCCCTTATGCTCACCCCATCATGCCCCTGTTGCTGGATCTGAAATCCGCACGGGAGGCGGTTCCGGAGATGAAGCTGCCCGAGGCCCCCTCCTATCCCGGAGGCGATGCCCGGGTCCGCTGGCATGTGGCACACGGCATGCGGGTATTCGAGTCCCATTTCGGCCTGCGCCCGGCGGGTTGCTGGCCCTCCGAGGGCAGCGTCAGCGATGCCACCCTGCGGTTACTGGCCCAGGAGGGGGTCCGGTGGGCGGCTTCCGGTGAGGGGGTGCTGCTGAATTCTTTACGTACATCGTCCGCGGAGCCGCCGGCCGCAGACCGTACCTGGCTCTATCGTCCCTATCGTTACGATGCCGAATCCCTGGCCGTCTTTTTCCGGGATGATGCCCTGTCCGACTCCATCGGCTTTCGTTATGCCGACTGGCATGGGGATGATGCGGTGGCCGATTTCATTCACCAGTTGGAGCAGATCGCCGTTCAGCTGGCCGGCTCACGCAGGCCGCAGGATCCGCCGCCGGTGGTGTCCGTCATCCTCGATGGGGAAAATGCCTGGGAATACTATCCCAACAATGGTTTCTACTTTCTCTCCGCCCTGTATCCCAAACTGGTGGCGCATCCGGACATCGAGCTCACGACCTTCAGTGACGTCCTGGATGACGGGCCGCCCCCGTCGGCATTGTCCCGCGTGGTGGCGGGGAGTTGGGTCTATGGTAACTTCGAAACCTGGATCGGGTCCGCGGACAAGAATCGGGGCTGGGACATGCTGGTCGACGCCAAGATCCATGTGGACCGGGTTCTGGCACAAGGCCGGTTGACGCCGGTCGAGGAAGCCGCGGTACTGGATCAGCTGGCGGTCTGCGAGGGTTCCGACTGGTGCTGGTGGTTCGGTGACTACAACCCTTCCTCGGCGGTGAGCCTGTTTGAGCGCCTCTATCGTCAGCACCTGAGCCACCTGTACCGTCTCATGGGGGAAACACCTCCGGCTTATCTGGCGCAGTCCGTGAGCCGGGGCAGTGGCGAGCCGGTGGCGGGCGGTGTCATGCGAACCGGTCAGAAATCCGAATGATGAAGGTGGTGGTTCAAGGTTCTCCCGTGTCCGGTCCATGCAGTTCGGTATCATCGGCGGGAGTCACTCACATTGGACGGAGGCAACGTGTCCGTAACCGTTCCTGAAGCCCGGTCATTTCTGGACCGGCGCCGTGCCGGTATTCTGCTCCATCCCACCTCGCTCCCGGGGCGTGCCGCCCAAGGTGCCCTGGGACATGAGGCCCACCGCTTCATCGAGTTTCTTGAGGCCTGCGGCGTGACCGTCTGGCAGGTGCTGCCGCTGAATCAGCCCCACGCCGGCGGATCCCCGTATCAATGCATGTCGGTGCATGCCGGTCATACCGGACTGATCTGCCTGGAAGCACTGCGTCGACGGGGCTGGCTGGCGGAGGAAAAACCCGCCCATCGGGAACTGGGGTTGAGAAACCCCTTCGGCTGTATTGCGTTGCAGGAGGCCAGGCTGGGTTTTGAGGCCCATGCGGGTGATGATGAGCGGGCCGCCTTTGCCGCCTTCAAGTCACATCATGGGTACTGGCTGGAAGACTACGCGCTGTATCTGGGACTCAAAGCCGAACAGGGCCAGGCCCCCTGGTGGGAATGGCCCGCACCCTTGCGTGATCGGGAGGAGGGGGCACTGGCGGCGGCCAGGCTGCGGCTTGAGTCCGTGCTGGAACAATACCGTTTTGAGCAATTCCTGTTCTACGATCAGCTGCAGGCGGTGAAGCAGCATGCCAACCGCAGGGGGATACTCCTGTTTGGCGACATGCCCATCTTCGTGGCCAGTGACAGTGCCGATGTCTGGACCCATCGTCGTCTGTTCGATCTGGATGCCCGAGGTCTGCCCAATACCGTGGCCGGGGTGCCTCCTGATTATTTCTCGGCCACGGGCCAGCGTTGGGGGAATCCTCACTATCACTGGCGGAACATGGAGGCCGACGGATTCCAGTGGTGGATCGAACGCATCAGTGCGGCCCTGGAGATGGTGGACCTGATCCGCATCGACCACTTCCGCGGCTTTGAGGCCTATTGGTCGATCCCCGCGGACGAGGAAACCGCCATCAACGGTCACTGGGTGCCGGCACCGGGCAAGGCCCTGTTCGATACCTTGCGGGAACGGTTTGGCACCTTGCCGCTGGTGGCGGAGGATCTTGGCGTGATCACCCCCGATGTGGAGGCCCTGAGGGAACAGAACGGCCTGCCGGGAATGAAAATCCTGCAGTTTGCCTTTGAAGGCGGGTCCGCCAATCCCTATCTGCCCCATCATCACCAGGAAAACTCGGTGGTGTATACGGGCACCCATGACAACGACACCACCCTGGGCTGGTATGCCGCCTGTGACGAGACGCTCCAGAGCCGGGTGAAGGAATATCTGGGTTTCCCCGATGAGTCCATGCCCTGGCCCCTGATACGCAGCGCACTGGCCTCGGTGTCACGCCTGGCGGTCCTGCCGATGCAGGATGTGCTGGAACTGGATGGGCATCATCGCATGAACACGCCGGGCACCCAGGAGGGTAACTGGTGCTGGCGTTTTTCCTGGGAACAGGTGCCCGACAGCCTGGCTGGACACCTTCGGCATCTCATGAGTCTCTACGGCCGGGTCTGATCCGGGGCGACGGGGAGCGGGGAACCGTCCTGGAGCAGGCCGCCGATGACATCTGCCGGCTGCGGATGGCTGAACAGGAAGCCTTGTCCCCGCGTGCAGCGATGCGCCATCAGGAAATCCCGCTGGGTCGGGGTTTCCACCCCTTCCGCCACCACCTCCAGACCCAGATTCAGGCCCAGTCCGATCATGGCATCGACGATAGCCATGGTCTGTCTGCAACGTGCGGGATCCCGTTCCAGCTCCGCAATGAAGGACTGGTCGATCTTCAGGCCGTGGACTGGCAGGTTGCTCAGGTAGCTCATGGAGGCATAGCCCGTTCCGAAATCATCCAGGGACAGGGTGAATCCGGCCGTTTTCAGCTCCGACAGGATGGCCCTGGCGTCGTCGATGGAGCGCATGGCCGTGCTTTCGGTGATTTCGAATTCCAGCAGCGCGGGGTCGATGTCGTGTTGTGACACCGTGGCCAGGACCTCGGTCACAAGGCCTTGTTTGTAGAGTTCCTGCGTGGTCAGGTTGATGGCAACCGGTACCACGGGGATACCGGCCGCTCGCCAGCGCTGGATCTGTTCGCAGGTCTTGCGCAACACCAGTGGGCCGAGACTGAGAATGAGGCCGCTGCTTTCCGCCACCGGTATGAAACGGTGAGGGGGCAGGAGCCCCTGTTCCGGGTGAAGCCAGCGCACCAGGGCTTCAAGACTCTGGATCTGCCCGGTGGCCATGTCGACGCGCGGTTGGAAATGGAGCAGCAGTTCATCCCGCTCCAGGCCCCGGCGCAAGGCCTGCTCCAGCTGAAACTGATCCTTGAGCTGCTTGTCCATGGTGGAGGTGAAGAAACAGTAGGCGCGCCCCTCGCCGTCGCTCTTGCTGCGATGCAGGGCGGCATCACCTCGACGCATCAGTTCGTCCACGGTATCGGCATCTCCCGGGAAAAGGGCGATGCCGGTGCTGGCGGTGACCACCAGAGACTGGTCCTGGATGGTCAGGGGTTGTTCCACCAGCTGCTGGATGCGTTCCGCCAGATGCAGCGCGTCCTGGGTCTGTGCCATGTGCGCCTTGAGCAACAGGAAGTGGTCCCCACCCAGTCTTGCCAGGGTGTCTTCCTTGCCAAGCAGGCCCTGGAGCCGATCGGACAGGATGCGCAACAGTTCATCCCCCGCGGCATGTCCCAGGGAATCATTGACCCGCTTGAGGTCATCGACATCGATGGAAAAGATCGCCAGGTGATCACCGTTATGTCGGACCCTGACCATGGCCTGCTGGAGGCATTCCCGCATGACCGCCCGCTTGGGCAGGCCGGTGAGAGGATCATAATGGGCCAGGTAACTCAGCTGTTCCGACAGGGCCTTGCGGTCACTCAGGTCCTCGGACATCTTGACGAAATGAGTGATGTCTCCCTGGGTATTTTTCAGCGGGGTCAATGTCGCTTGTTCCCAGAAATGCTCCCCGGATTTCTTGCGTACGGCCAGTTCTCCGCTCCATATCCTGCCCGCGGACAGGTCATGCAGAATGCCGTCAAGATCCGGACTCATGGCCGCGTCATGGGGATGGATCAGTGCCAGGGGTTGGCCCTGAATCTCTTCTCGACTGAAACCGGTCAGCTGGCTGAAACGGGCATTGATGTATTCGATACGGGCTTCCCGGTCGGTAACCAGCACGATACTGGGACTTTGCTCCACCACCAGCGCCAGTCGCTGGATGCGGCTTTGTTGCCGCTTCTGTTCGGTGATGTCAATCAGTCCGCCGTAGAGCCGGACCGGCCCCGTGGGGTGTGATGAGGGGATGCATTCGGAGGTGGCCCTGACCCAGCGGGGCGGGCCAAGCTTGCTGCGCAGGCGCAATTCACAGCAGGAGGCCCGGCCGGGTTCAAGCTCGAGGATTTCCCGTTTGAAGATTGCCTGATCCTCGTCCAGGACCAGGAATTCCCAGGAGCCCCGGTCACGGATATCGGCCACACTGTAACCGGTCATGGCCTGGATCGAGTCGGTCATCCAGTCGATCTGCAGTGTGCCCCGGTCATCCCTGAGGCAGGCATAGGCGATATCGCTGGTCACGGCGCAGATATGCCGATAGCGCGCTTCGCTTTCCTGAAGTTCCTTCTGGGCACGACAACGGATGATCATGCCGGCCAGATTTTCCGCGACCATGCGCATCTGGTCGGGCTGTTCCTGCCAGTGGTGAGCCGGCAGCTGCCCGAAGCTTTCCAGCAGCAGCAGGCCCAGGATTTCACCGTCGCTGATCATGGGGACCAGACGGACCGAGCGGGCGTTGTCAGGGCTGAGCAGCTGATGTTCCCGGGCAAATTCCGGGGGTTGTCCCGGCCCCTTTTCCAGCATCAACACCTCACGGGCTCGCATCCGGTGGGTGGTCCAGGGCAGTTGCGTGACATGCCATTGCCGGCGCAGGTCGGGTCCCGTCCCATCGCCTTCCAGGCCGGACCAGTGATGGGTAAGTTCCAGCGCGTTGCGAGCCGGGGAATATTCCAGGATACGGCAGCGCTCTGCCTGGAAAAACCGTCCGATCTGTTGCAGTGCCTGCACCATGGCCGGGTCCATGTGCTCGATGCGGGTATTGACGAACAAGGACGAGATATTGGCCAGCATGGCCTGGAAGCGCAGCTGGTGTTCCAGGGAGTCCTGGGCATTCTGCCGTTCGGTGATGTCCCGGTTGATCCCCCGATAGCCTATGAATTCACCGTGGGCGTCCATCACCGGGTTGCAGACATGTTCGACCCAGCGGGTTTCGCCGTTCTTGGTCAGGATCCGGAACTGCACCGGGGCACTGTCAAGTGTCCTGTCCGTGGCGGTCTTGTGTGATTGGTACCGGGGCAGGTCATCCGGATGGATGATCCGTTCCATGAGTTCGGGATCGTCCATGAAGTCTTCCGCGCTATACCCGGTGATACGCGCACAGGCGGGGGAGATGTAACGAAATTCCCCGTCATGGCCGAGCCAGAAATCCCAGTCGGGGGAGAAGGTCGCCAGGATGCGGTAGTTGTCCTCACTCTCCTGCAGACGGGCATAGGATTCCATCAATGCGTCACGCTGCTGTATGAGCGGGGTCTGGTCCACGATGCTGCAGATGAACCCCGGCTTGGCGCCATCCGGTTCCGGCAGACGGATCAGGGCAATGTCGGCGATCAATGGGCGGCCGTCGGCCCGCCGCAGTCGAACGGCCTGGCAGTCCGAGCGTCCATCATGGCGTGCCCGCTCCAGTGCGTTTTCCAGGAAATTGCGGTGTTTTGCCTCGGATAGCTGGGTGAACAACCTGCGATTGAGGGCGAGGGTCCGGTGTGCGGCGCTGTTGGCGTCCTGCAGAAAGCCGCTCCAGTCAATCCGCAGGACCGGTAGCGGCAGTTCCTGATACAGGCGGCTGAACCGGCTCAGCGCCAGTTCGGTTGCCGTCTGGCTCTCCAGCAATGCCTCCTGCTGGATGCGCAGTTCGGCATGGTAGATGTGCAACTCCTCCAGGAGTGTCTCGACGTCCAGCTCACCCCGTTGCAGGGAGAACAGGGTGCTGTCGAAACTGTGATCCCGCAGGATCTGCTTGGCTCTTTCACGCAGGGTGGCGGCGTTGAGCAGTGGCATCTTGGAGGCCATGAGTTATCCGAAGACGACGTTCAAACGTCCCAGGATACGGCAAACAGACAACTCGATGCACCCGTGGCCCCGCAGGCGGTCTCCCGAACGGTAGTGTTCTTGTGGACCAGCGATCGGAACAGATGCTCAAAGGTTGCCGCATAGTAATCACAGACCGGCTCGTGGGCCTGGATTTCCTTGCAGATGGGGCCGCCGGTAATGCTCAGTTCCAGGCCTTGGTTCCGATGGACCTGGAAGCGTCCGCTTCCGGTGAAGGTCCAGGCATTGCGTGAAATGGCGGTCAGGAGAATGCGGCTGGCGGGTCCTGCCGGCAGCAGCCGGAGCAGTGTCTGGACCGGTTTGGGAATACGATTGGCCAGCAGGTATTCGGCGGTCAGGCGGCCTGCCTCGCGGGAGACTGACCGCGCCTCTTCGGGGGTGAGGGTTTCCCGGACCACCCGGTGCAGGGCGGTCACGCCTTTTTCATCCACCATCTGGGTGGGCGGCTCGGACAGATAGTGCATCAGCCCGGCGGCTTCGAAGATCCGTGCGGTCACGGCCTCTCCCTGCTGGTGGGTCAATGCTTGAGCCATGCGGGTGATGGAGTTGGGGCCGATGGTGCCGGGAGTATGTGCGTGCGCAGTCATGATGGGTGTGCAGGTTCAGGAGCGAAGACGGCCGGGACCGGCGGCAAGCCCAGTCCCTGGAGACTCCTTGTCAGGGTCATTGGCCACCGGGATGTTGGGTCTGATGGGTCGGAAACAGGGTTCGGGCTGACGGGAGCGAAGCGCCCAGTTCCACAGTGCCTGCGAGGGCAGGGGCAGTACCAGGAACCAGTGTTCGAGGATTGCCAGGATCATCAAAATGGCCAGGAAGGTTGCCATGATGGCCTGGTGGGCGGAGACCTCCGGACTCAAGGCCATTTGTACCAGGAATACCGCCACCACCGTGGACGCGGTGACCGTCAGGGGGAACAGCAGATTCATGGGGCGCTTGCGGAAGTAGCTCTCCAGGTAGCGCAGATGATCCGGTAGCCATTCTTCATTGAGATTGCGCACGCCGAGGAAGACGTTGAGCTTGGTGCTGGTGCGCATGATCCAGAGAATGAGGAAGGTGTACAGGCCCATCTGATTGGCGCCCCCCCAGGTTACCCACAAAATGGCGACCGCACTGATCAGTAGTGCCAGTTCATGGTAGATGATGGCCTGGGTGGCGTAGAGGAATCGCCGCCAGCCACGGGCATTGTCCGGGCAACGGGTACGCCGGGAGCCCGTGATCAGTCCCATGAGGAAGCTCATTTCCACCCAGCCCCAGATCAGGATGGCACAGGTGAAGGCAATATAGGCGCCGGCGACGGAGACATCCTGACTGGTGATGGCCAGACCGTAGAGGGCCGCGGCACCAAGCAGGGTGGCGCCAAGCATGCTCCAGCGATAGGTATGCCGGGGGAGTCCGTCCAGATAGATGATCGCTCCGGTGCTGAACCACCAGAGGAAGACCACATAGAGGATTGGCAGGCCGAACTGTGTCACGGATTCAGTTTACCCGGTTTCGCGGCCTAGCGCGCAAGGAGTGCCGCGGTCAGGAGTCCCTGGCCGCGTCCAGAAGCCGGCCGAAGGCGGCGGCGTTGGTGGAGCCGAAGGCATTGAGCTCGTAACGCAGGCCGGTGGCGGGATCTTCCAGCGTCAGACTGCCGTTGGACCAGCGTGTCAGGCGCAGGGGCGAAGGATCGTTTTTTTCCGCCTCGGTACGACGATCAAGGGCGATGATACGGATGACGGTGCGCATGAACCCGCCTTCGGAAGGGCTGAGCACCTGGAGGACCTGACCATTGGCGCCATTGAGTACCGCCAGATAGCCACCGGGGCGATCTTCGGTACGCAGGTCCAGAGTCTGTACTGCTGTGACCTGGGCCGCTTCGGACTGGGTCGCGGCGTCGATCTGGGCAGGGGCGGATCTGGTGGCCGTGGCGCTGGCGCCGAGGTAATACACCCCTGCACCCAGCGCCACGACCAGCACACCCAGCCCGGAGAGCAACAGTGTGGTTCTGGATCGCTGGCTCGCCGGCTTTTCGGTCATGATGCGGTCTGGCTCGAAGTCTGGTTATTACGATCGCTGTGCGAGGATCCGGACAGCATGCCGGTCAGCTCGGGTCTGGCGTTCGGGTCCGGTGGTACATATTCACCGTGGATGGCCTTGCCCAGCAGTTCCGCAACACGCTTGGCATCGGGGATGCAACGCAACATGGGCTGAGGGGTCAGCAGACGCCAGGGACGAACATGGGGCCACATGATCAGGTAGGACACCCGTTCCGGCGGCTCAAGCACCAGGGCAATGTCACCCGTACCATCGGCGTAGGCCTTGAGCGAGGCAGACTGAATCACTCGGTAGGGGAGGTTCACCGACATCTGAATGGCAACCCCGAAACGGATGACGATACGACGATTCGTGATGGTATAGACCGTGGCACGCGCCATCAGCCACGCCAACAGGTAGAGCAGGGCTACCGCGGTCACGGACAGGGTCAGGACAAGGGCGATGTCGGCCAGTGCTCCGGGGATGGAGGCACCTTGCATCAGGCTGTAGCTGCCCCGGGCCGCAAGGAAGATACCCAGATAGACCATGACCTTTCTGACGTGAAAGGCCCGCCGGGCGAGGGCGCCCCACAGGGGGGCGCCTTGCCACAGGATGTGCTCCCCCTCGGGGGGGAGCTCGGGCAGACCACGGATCGGTTCAGGAGCGTGGTCGTCGTGACTCACAGGAGAGGTTCCCTACGTTCCTGGGTGGCGTAGAAGTGACCGCCGCCGAAGTAGGCCATGATGCGGTCTTCTTCCAGTCTGGTGATGGACTCAGCGCTGCGAGTCAGGGGGGCATCGGCGAAGTGATGGGACATCACGGACACCACGCGAACCTCGAACGGACGGCCGTCGATCATGCGCTCACCCAGGCTGGCGCCTGCCTTGGCCTTGGCGGCGCGAGCCACCTTGGCGAGGAACATCGGCACCAGGACGGTGCGGTTGGCGATCTCGGAATTGACTTCCACCTCCAGGTAGCGGGGCATGGCTTCGGAGCGGTCAACCCAGATGTCACGCACAGTACCGGCCACCTTGCCGTCGGCGGCGTAGACGGGCATGCCGCGCGGATCGGGGTCACGGGAAGGCACGCCGAAGCCGTGGCTGGTGACGCGCATGGGTACGATACGGGGGATGCCGTCCATGGTGACGTCGGGCTCGTCGGCACGCTGTGCCCAGGAAGCCGGACCCACGCCGTCAATCATGGGATTGCCGGTGGGCTCCAGCGGCGAACCGGGGAACGGGTTGCAGGGCTTGGCATGGACTTCACGGGTGTCGGGGTTGCCGTTGGCGATGATGATGGCACCACCGTCGGCGGTCAGGAACTGCTTGGGACCGGGCGCGGGCGGAAAACCCTGAACCGTGATGTAAGGGGAACGATCAGACTCCAGTGGATACCCCTCCCGCTTGTTTTCGCGGTGGAGGTAATAGACTAGACCTGCAAAGAAGAACCAGAAGACGTACAGCGTGACTTGCGCGACATCTATATATTCAGTAATGGCACCGGTTGGCATTGCATTTCCTCCAGGTTTCGAGTGGCCTAGCCGGGGAAGTCGGCCATGCCGAACCTCGATGAAGATTGCTCTCGGGAAACGCTCTTGCTGCGCACGAGCGGTCCGATCGCGACGAGTGTGGCTAACAACAACACTATTTCAATATGGTAGACCACCGCATAGCCAATTTCCGGACCGGTCAGGGACGGACCCAGCAGTTCCCTGCTGGTCATGGCATTGACGATGTCGCGAATCACACCCCCCAGGATGATCCCAAGACCCAGGGCGGTTGCCTGAACGGCGCCCCAGGCACCCAGTGCGATGCCGCTTTGTCCACCATTCTCCCGGCTCATGGCCGCAATCAATGTGCCCACGGCGAAAAAGCCTGTACCGAAACCGATGCATGTGGCACCGATACGGAACAGCAACGCCGAATCCATGGGTGCTGCAAGGATCACCGCCGTGAACGCACCAATGCCGATCAGTGCGCCCAGGGCCGAGAGCCGATAGGGGTTCCCGCCACGGTTCAACCACCAGGCCGCCAAGGCCAGGGAGGCCAGAGTACCGCCCGCAAGCAAGGCCGTCAGTGTCGTTGTGGCACTGACGGACAACCCCAGAATTTCTCCGCCGTAAGGCTCCAATAATATGTCCTGCATCTGGAAACCGGCCGTTCCCAGCCCCACCACCACGAGAAAGCGCGCCGCATGGCTCTGACTCATGTAATTGCGCCAGGCTTCCTTGAAAGGTTGCCGCGGTGCGTTCTTCGAGGTGCGTGCAGGGTTACGTGCCTCTTGTTTCCATAATGCCAGACAATTTACAAGGAAAGTCACGACAGCCGCGCCTTGTATGACCTGGATCAGTTTCATTTCGCTGAAATCGATCAGCAGGACGCCCAGGGTGAGGGCGCTGACCAGCATGCCCACCAGGAGCATGGTGTAGAGCAGGGCAACCACCCGTGGCCGCTTGTCTTCCGGGGCCAGATCGGTGGCCAGGGCCAGTCCCGCGGTCTGGGTGGTATGCAGGCCTGCACCGGTCAGGAAAAAGGCCAGCGCGGCCGCCGCGGGACCCGCCCATTCCGGTCCCATCTCGCCGCCGGTGGACATGAGCAGCAGGGCAAAGGGCATGAAGGCCAGACCGCCGAACTGCATCAGCGTGCCGATCCAGATGTAGGGCACGCGACGCCAGCCCAGGGCGGAACGATGGGTGTCGGAACGGTGTCCGATGAGGACGCGGAAGGGCGCGAACAGGACAGGCAGGGCGACCATCAGGGCCACCAGGGCCGCCGACAGGCCCAGCTCCACGATCATGACGCGATTGAGGGTGCCCGTCAGTAGGACGATGGCCATGCCCACGGAGAGCTGGAACAGGGACAGGCGCAACAGCCGCCCCAGGGGCAGATCCCGGGTAGCGGCATCGGCGAAGGGCAGAAAGCGCGGTCCTACCTGGGACAGCGCTCTGGCGATCTGTCGGCTGACGGCCTTCACGTCACATCATTCCTGCCTGTGCTCAATTCCAGTGCCTGGGAGGTGTAGAACCCCTTGGAAATGCGATGAGTCCGCATGGGTTTCCAGCCATCGAGGGCGGGTTCGGCGGCAATCAGTCGCAGCAGTGTCTTTTCGCCCACCGGTTCGATGGCGGGGGAGCGGTCGCTCTTGGGGAATACCTTGCCCACCGTGTGCATGATGGCCAGGGCCGGGGTGCGCGGGGCAAAGGTGAACAACAGTCCTGCATGGGTGCGGGAAGCCAGCACCGAGAGGGCCTGCACGATGTCCTGTGACTGGTAGTGGATCAGGGAGTCCATGGCCACCACGTAGTCGAATTCACCCAGGGTCGGGTCCAGGTAGTCGCCCACATGGAATTTGATCTCGCCGGTACCCAGATCCTCGGATTCGGCCCGTTCGCGGGCCATATCCACCAGGTTCTGGGACAGGTCGATGGCGATCACGTGGGCCCCGCGACGGGCGGCTTCCACCGAGAGCATGCCCGTGCCGCATCCGGCATCCAGCACCCACTTGCCCGTGAGATCCTGCGGCAGCCAGTCCAGCAAGGTGTTGCGCATCTGTTCCCGACCGGCACGCACCGTGGCGCGAATATGGCCCAGGGGCGTATCGGAAGTCAGCTTTTTCCAGGCATCGACGGCGGTCCGGTCGAAGTAGGTTTCCAACTGACCGCGTCGCTTCTGATAAGAGGGAGAAGGCATCAGGAAAATCCGTGTGAGTCAAAATGGGGCGACATGGACCCTGATTATAGTTGGCCGCGAGGAAGTCCTCATCCCCGCGGGCCGTCCATTCTGATCAGGGCAGGACATGCATGGGGCCGCGGCCGGCATGTGTCACCGACCGAAGTGTGCCTTGGCATCGTACAGGGTGTCGATTTCGATACGACTGATCCCCGTTCCTTGGCAAAGCGCTCGGTATTGCGTCGTGCCTTGCCGCGGACGAAGAACGGGATCTTGCGCAGTTCCTTTTCCGCGTCCGGAGACCAGACGGGTTCGCCGTCCGTCGGCGTCGCCTCCGGCTCCAGCTCTACCGTGGCGGCAGCGGGGCTTGTGGCCGCCTGGGCGGCCCCCACGGGGCGGGTTTCCGCCGGCGCGCTGGCGCCTAGATGTGAAGGGCCTGCCTCGGCGTGGAACTCGAAGTCTTCCCGGAACATGCCCAGCAGGTGTTCTTCCAGGCCCATCATCAGGGGGTGTACCCAGGTATCGAACAGGACGTTGGCGCCGCCAAAGCCCATCTGGGGGGCGTAACGGGCAGGGAAGTCCTGCACATGGACCGGCGCGGAGATGACGGCGCAGGCCACACCCAGACGCTTGGCGATATGCCGCTCCATCTGGGTGCCCAGCACCAGTTCCGGATGCAGTTCCGCCACCTGGGCTTCCACTTCCAGATAATCGTCGGTGATCAGGGGTTCGATGCCGTACTGCTTGGCAGCCTCGCGCACCTCCCGGGCGAATTCCCGGCTGTAGGTGCCCAGCCCCACCACGGTAAAGCCGAATTCCTCGGTGGCGACCCGGGCCGCCGCGACGGCATGGGTGGCATCACCGAAGATGAACACCCGCTTGCCGGTAAGGTAGTTGGAGTCCACCGACCGCGAATACCAGGGCAGACGAGAATCGCCGTCCTCCAGGGCGGGCGCCGGGTCGACACCGGCCAGGGCGGCCACTTCGGCGATGAATTCCCGGGTGGCGCCGACCCCGATGGGCACCACCTTGGTGAAGGGTTGCTTGAACATCCGCTCCAGCCACTTGGCGGCGGTGGCGGCGATCTCGGGATACAGAACCACGTTGAAATCGGCCTCGCCCAGGCGGGCGATGTCCATCGGCGTGGCGCCCATGGGGGCGGTCACGTGGACGTCGATGCCGAGGCTGTTCAGCAATCGGGTGATTTCCTGAATGTCATCCCGATGACGGAACCCCAGGGCCGTGGGGCCGAGGATATTGCAGCGTGGCCGTTGTCCTTCGGGGCGGGAAGGGCGCTCTGTGCCCGGTGCCGGGGCATGGGGGCCGGCCAGACCGCGAACGACCTGGTAGAAGGTTTCCGACGCGCCCCAGTTTTCCTTGCGCTGATAGGACGACAGTTCCAGGGGAATGGCGGGAACCGGCAGACCCAAGCCCTTGGCCAGACCGCCCGGGTCGTCCTGAATCAGCTCCGCGGTGCAGGAGGAACTGACCAGCATCGCCTGGGGTTTGAAGCGCTCGCAGGCCTCCCGGGCGGCTTCCATGAACAGTTCAGCCGTGTCCTGACCCAGGTCACGCCCCTTGAAGGTGGTGTAAGTCACCGGCGGACGCTTGTTGCGCCGCTCGATCATGGTGAACAGCAGATCCGCATAGGTGTCACCCTGCGGTGCGTGAATCACGTAGTGGAGGCCTTCCATCCCGGTGGCCACGCGCATGGCGCCCACATGGGGTGGGCCTTCATAAGTCCAGACCGTCAGTTGCACGACATCAGACTCTCAGTTTGGCCTTCCGCAGCAGCGGACGGGCGAAAAGTTCAGCAAGATCAGCCGCCTGGTCATAGCCCTGAATGGGAGTGAAGACCAGTTCGATGGACCATTTGGTGGTGATCCCCTCGGCTTCCAGCGGATTGGCCAGTCCCAGTCCGCAGACCACGACGTCGGGCCGGGCGGCGCGGCAGCGGTCAAGTTGCTTGTCCAGGTGCTGGCCTTCGCTCAGGGTGGTGCCTTCCGGCAGCAGTGCCAGTTCCTCCGCCAGATGCTGGCGGTGCAGATGGGGAGTGCCGATCTCCAGCAGTTCCATGCCGGCTTCCCGGTGCAGGAAGCGGGCCAGCGGAATCTCCAGCTGGGAATCGGGCAGCATGAACAGGCGCTTGCCTGCCAGTTGTTCGCGCATACGGACCATGCCGCGCCGGGCGCGCTCGATACCCGGGGCGGTGACCCGGTCGAACAGGTCGCCGGCGACGCCGAAGGTATCCGCTACCGCCTTGAGCCAGCGGGTGGTGCCTTCCTCGCCCAGGGGGAAAGGTGCAGCAATGCGGGTGGCGCCCCGCTTTTCCAGGCAGCGGGCGGTGTCCGCCAGGAAGGGCTGGGCCAGGATGTAGCGGGTGTTGGGGCCAACGGCCGGCATCTCGCGGGAATTGCGTGCCGGCAGGAACTGTACCCGGGTGATGCCCATGTCATTGAACAGGCGCATGAACTGATCTTCCACCACGTCCGCCAGGGTGCCCACGACCAGCAGGTCGGGCGCGCTGTCGGCGGGGGCCTGGGGCAGTTCCGGGACCAGCGCCGCCAGGCAGGTGTCCTCTCCCTGGGTGAAGGAAGTTTCCAGACCACTGCCTGAATAGCTCAGAACCCGCACCTGGGGCTGGTGCTGCTGGGACAGCCGGGAGGCGGCCCTCTCCAGGTCCAGCTTGATGACCTCGGAGGGACAGGAGCCCACCAGGAACAGCATGCGGATATCGGGGCGGCGTTCCAGCAGGCGGGCCACCACCCGATCCAGTTCCTCATTGGCATCGGCCAGGCCGGCCAGATCCCGTTCCTCGATGATGGCGGTGCCGAACCGGGGTTCGGCGAAGATCATGACGCCGGCCGCCGACTGCATGAGGTGCGCGCAGGTCCGGGAACCGACGATAAGGAAGAACGCATCCTGGATCTTGCGGTGCAGCCAGATGATGCCGGTGAGGCCGCAGAACATGGAGTTCTGTCCCCGCTCGCGAATGACGGGGATGTCCGTCAGCTTGTCACCACTCATTTGGCCGACCCTTCGGTCAAGGCATTGTCTTGCAGGCGTGCGGCGCGCAGCTTGATGAGAAATTGGGCGGCGTTGATCACGTAGACGGCATAGGCCACCAATGCCAGATACAGTTGTTGTTCCGTGCTCAGGAAGTTCCAGAACAGGGACACCATGTAGACGGTGTGCAATGCGATCACCAGCATGCTCACCATGTCCTCCCAGAAGAAGGCCTTGGCGAACAGGTAATGACCGAAAACGACCTTCTCCCAGATGGCGCCGGTGACCATGATGGTATAGAGGATGAGTGTCTTGAGGACGATGGAGGCATGGGCTAGCCAGAGTCCTTCGCCTGTCATCAGATACCGCACAACCAGCCAGGTACTGACGATGAAGACAAAGAACTGCAATGGCGCCAGGATACCCTGAACCACCGTCCACGGCGTCTCGTCGCGACGCCGGCGTTCCTCGGGAGTATAGAGTGGACGGGGCTTGCGCTCACCGGCTCCAGCATGCTGCATTGCGCCTTTCTCCAGACAGCTCAACGTGGTGGCGTGAGTTTGTACAAGGCCCCCTGGTTTGTCAATCAAAGTGGACGTAAGCATTGGTTGACAATCCTTTGTCGGCCAACCATGATTTTTGTGGGTAAAAAAGCGTCTTCGTCCTGCTAGACTGCCTGTTTCGAATGCCCGGAGAATGGCTGTGCTTGCCAGGCATTGACAGACTGTCGCCGCCATGGTGGCTTTCCGACGTCCTTGGGAGGGGTTGATGGTGACTGCGAGACGACCGGCTAGTCGCGACGAGCGGGTACCGAGCCGAAGTCCTGGTGGGGAAATGGTGGACGTGCACATGCTCGGCCGCCCCTCCCCCGATGTAGATGGAGAAGGGCGATCCCGCGTGGCGGAAGGTGATATCGCGGGTACGCAGCCGGACCGGGATACCGAGCGCTTGAGAAGCGAGCTTTCCAGGGTCATCGAGGGCGAGATCATCCCTCGCTTGATGCTGGCGCACCGCACTCGTACCAATGGTGATGGCCGTCGGCCGACGAGATGGAAAGGGGGGCGTTCCGTCACGATCGGCCCAGACACCGCGCCCATCAATGGGCAGTCGGTGGAAGAGTTTGCCCGCCTGGTCATGGAGCATGATGCCGCTGCTGCCTCGTCCTATGTGGACATGCTGCGTGCGCGGGGTGCCACTCTGGAGATGATCTTCGTGCAGTTGCTGGCCCCCACGGCAAAGCGCCTGGGAGAATTGTGGGAGATCGATCAGGCCGATTTTACCGAGGTGACCGTGGGGCTTTGCCGGCTTCAGCATGTATTGCGGGAGCTGGGGGGCATTTTCGAGGGAGAACTCGGTCATGGGTTGCCCAGTCAGAAGAGGGTGCTGATGGCCCCGGTACCCGGGGAGCACCACACCTTTGGCCTTCTGATGGTCTCTGAATTCTTTCGCCGCGCGGGTTGGGAAGTGACCTGTGACCCGGCGATCAGCACCGCAGAGCTGAATCATCTGGTGCATCGGGAATGGTTCGATGTAGTGGCCCTGTCCGTCAGTTGTGAACCGTTGCTGGACCGGGTTGCCGGCACGATCAAGGGGGTTCGCCGCGCATCCCGCAATCCTGCGGTCGGAATACTCATGGGTGGGCGCCTGTTTACGGAAAACCCTCACCTGGTGTCCGTGGTGGGAGGAGACGTGATGGCGGCGGATGGCAATGAAGCGGTTCGGCGGGCCGAGGAAATGCTGGTCCGGCGGGTGGGTTGCGTGAGTCAACAGATTGACTGATGTGGTCCGGACACAGAGTTTGATATCGATAAGCGTGGAGCGAGTGAAGCAGTTCAAGGCCCCAAAGCAGTCGCTCGGGGAACTGAGGCCCGACCAGGTGGCGTCCCTGATCGCCGCGGCGGCGGATGTTTCCCTTGTCCTGGATGACGCAGGCGTCATCCAGGATCTCGCCTTTGGCAGCGATGAACTGTCCATGGAGGGGTATGGTCAGTGGTTGGGCAAGCCTTGGGTCGATACCGTCACCCTGGATAGCCGCAACAAGATCGAGGCCCTGTTGCGGGATGCCGGCGCCGATGGCAATACGCGCTGGCGTCAGGTGAATCATCCCTCGGGCCGGGGTGTGGATGTGCCGGTCATGTATTCCGCGGTCAGGGTGGGGGAGGATGGTCGCGTGGTCGCCATGGGCAGGGATTTGCGCGGTATCGCCACCTTGCAGCGTCGTCTGGTGGAATCCCAGCAGATGATGGAGCGTGAATATTCACGCCTGCGGCATGCCGAGACCCGTTATCGCCTGTTGTTCCAGGTGGCTTCCGAGGCCGTGCTCATCATGGATGCCGCCACCCATAAGGTGGTGGAGGCCAATCCATCCGCCGGTGAACTGCTGGGGGATAGCGTGGGCAGGATGGTCGGCAAGGTGTTTCCGGAAGGTTTCGATCTGGAAAATACCCAGTCCATTCAGGACATGCTGGCCACGGTGCGTGCTACCGGGCATGCGGAAGAGGTCAGTGTGCGTTCCCTTGGGCGCGAGCGTGAGTTCATCGTCGCCGCTTCCCTGTTCCGTCAGGACAACGCCTCCCATTTTCTGGTCCGGCTACGTTGCCCGGTGCTGGATGCCCTGTCATCGGTGGGCCCGCAGATGCACTCCCGGGTACTGGCCATGGTGGAACGGGCCCCCGACGGCTTCGTGGTCACCGATCTTAGCGGTCGCATCCTGACCGCCAATCCGGCCTTTCTGGAACTGGCGCAGATGCCGACTGAAGATCAGGTTCGTGGCCAGTCACTGGGGCGTTGGCTGGGTCGACCCGGCGTCGACCTCAACGTCCTCATCGGTAATCTGCGTGAACACGGTTCTCTACGCCTTTTCAGCACAGCCATGCGCGGTGAATACGGCTCGTCCGCGGAGGTGGAGATTTCCGCCGTGGCGGTGCTTGACGCCGACAGCCCTTGCTTGAGTTTTACCATTCGCAGCGTGGGACCGCGGCTGTCCCGCGATAGTGGGATCGCCCGGGATGGTCCACGCTCGGTCGAACAGCTCACGGAACTGGTTGGACGGGTGCCGCTCAAGGATCTGGTGCGGGAAAGTACCGACATGATCGAGCGCCTTTGCATCGAGGCCGCACTGGAACTGACCAATGACAACCGGGCTTCCGCCGCCGAGATGCTGGGCCTGAGCCGACAGAGCTTCTACGTGAAACTCAGGCGCTACGGCCTGGGTGACCTGGCCCCGGAAAACGAAGACAAGCTATGACCGGTAGAGCTTGCGAACATGATTCACCCTTGATTTTCATGCCCCCGATGGCCGTGTGATGGTGGTGTCCATCACTCATTACTTATGGCGCCCGTGGGCAGTGTAAATGAAGCTTGACGATCCTGTTAGCCGCGTATAATTTACCCGCCATGTCGATTCCAGCACCCCGTGCAGTCCTTGAACTGCTCAAGCCCGTCACCTGGTTCCCGCCCATGTGGGCCTTTGCCTGTGGCGTCGTCTCATCCGGTGTCGCCCTGCAGGAGCGATGGTGGCTCATCATCGTCGGCGTGGTTCTGGCGGGTCCGCTGATCTGCGGCACCAGTCAGGCGGTCAATGACTGGTTTGACCGCCATGTGGACAAGATCAACGAACCCCATCGCCCCATTCCCTCGGGGCGGATTCCCGGCCGCTGGGGGCTTTACATCGCCATCATCTGGACCATCTTGTCCTTGCTGGTTGCTACCTTGCTGGGCGTTTGGGGCTTTCTGGCGGCGCTCTTCGGCATGATCCTGGCCTGGGCCTACAGTGCTCCACCCACCCGCCTCAAGCGCAACGGCTGGTACGGCAATTCCGCCGTGGCCATCTGTTATGAAGGGGTGCCCTGGTTCACCGGTGCCGTGGTGATGACCGTGGGCACGGCGGCCGCCGGCTTCCCCGACTGGCGTATCGTGGTGGTGGCCCTGCTGTACAGCGTCGGCGCCCACGGCATCATGACCCTCAACGATTTCAAGTCCGTGGAAGGGGATACCCGCATGGGGCTGGGTTCCCTGCCGGTACAACTGGGCGTGGAACGTGCTGCCCGCCTGGCCTGCTGGGTCATGGCCCTGCCGCAGGTGGTGGTGATCGCGCTGCTGTTCTCCTGGGGTGCCCTGTGGCATGCATTGGCCATCGCCGTGCTGCTGGCGGTTCAGGGTGGGCTGATGCTGCGCTTGCTCAAGCAACCCAAGGAACTGGCGCCCTGGTATAACGCCACCGGCGTCACCCTTTACGTGAGCGGTATGATGATCACGGCTTTCGCCCTGGGCAGCATGAATCTGATGGCGTCGTGATCAGCACCTTGCCAGGGTAGTTTTCGGGGGGGAGTCGAGGCGACGGTTTCGCCGGACTCCCCTTTTTTGTGACTTTTTTCCGTGGTGTGGTACCGAGCCGCGGAGCCGGACAAAGGTGAATCAAATGGCTGAAATGGAAACCTATGATGTGGTCGTGATCGGCGGCGGTCCCGCTGGGGCGACAGCTGCCACCGATCTGGCCAAGGCCGGACGCAAGGTCCTGTTGCTGGATCGGGAAGGGCGCATCAAGCCTTGCGGCGGCGCCATCCCCCCCATCCTCATGACCGAGTTCGACGTGCCGGAAGAGGTGCTGGTAGCCAAGATTCGCTGCGCCCGCATGTTCTCTCCCTCCGACCGCAAGGTGGACATGCCCATCGACGGCGGTTACGTGGGCATGGTGGACCGCAAGACCTTTGACCCCTGGCTGCGTGACCGGGCCGAGCAGGCCGGTGCCGAGCGCCGCGTGGGCACCTATGAGAAGATCGACCGTGACGCCGACGGCACCGCCGTGGTGCGTTACAAAAATGCCGACGACGAAGTGGTGGGCGTCCGTGCGCGGGCCGTGATCGGCGCCGACGGCGCCCGTTCTTCCGTGGCCCGCCAGGAAGTCCCCGGTGCCGACAAGATTCCCCATGTGGCCGCTTATCACGAGATCATCAGCCGCCCCACCAACCCGGAGGCGGAATATGATCCCGAGCGCTGCGACGTCTATTATCGCGGTTCCCTGTCTCCCGATTTCTATGCCTGGGTGTTCCCCCACGGCGACACCGTCAGTGTGGGGGTCGGTTCCGCCCATCGCGGCTTCTCCCTGAAGGGTGCGGTGGATGAGTTGAGAAAGGCCGCCGGCATGGAAGACTGTGAGGTTCTGCGCCGTGAGGGTGCTCCCATCCCCCTGTACCCGATGAAGTGCTGGGACAACGGCCGTGACGTCCTGCTGGCCGGGGATGCCGCCGGTGTGGTGGCGCCCGCCTCCGGCGAGGGCATCTACTATGCCATGCTGGGCGGGCGTCTGGCGGCGGAGGCCGTGCACAGCTTCCTCACCTCCGGCAAGCCGGCGGACCTGAAACTGGCCCGCAAGCGCTTCATGAAACTGCACGGCCAGGTTTTCTGGGTGCTGGGCATCATGCAGCGCTTCTGGTACATCAACGACAAGCGCCGGGAGCGATTCGTGGCCATCTGCCGCGACAAGGACGTCCAGGACCTGACCTGGCAGTCCTACATGTACAAGAAGCTGGTACGGACCCGTCCCCTGGCCCAGATCCGCATCTTCTTCAAGGACATGGGACACTTGCTGGGTTTGTCCAAGGTCTGAGGAGCGAGCCGTGGCCCAGTGGTTTGCCTCCGGTCTGGTCGTCGATCTGATCATCCTGGCCATGGTCCTGGAGGCGGCCCTGCTGGGCCTTTGGCACCGTCGTACCGGGCGGGGGATTGCCTTTGTCCGGCTCTGGCCATTCCTTCTGGCCGGCGTATCCCTCATGCTGGCCCTGCGGGCGTCGCTGACCGGCGCGGAGTGGTACTGGATCTCCTTCTGGCTGCTGGGAGGGTTGGTTGCCCATGTGGCGGATCTGTGGCAACGCATGCGCTGAACCGTGGATGCCATGACCTTCGATACTGCTTCCCTGCGCGACCCCCGTTCCAAGGGGCGTCATATCAAGGCGTGTCTTACCCAGCAGGTGCTTTACCAAAAGAGCACCGGCCTGGAACGCTTTGATTTCGTCAGTCAGGCCCTGCCTGAAATCGCCCTATCACAGATCGATCTTTCCGTGAGTCTGGCGGGGCGTGCCCTGTCCGCGCCGCTGATGATCGCCCCCATGACCGGTGGGGACCGGCGAGCGCTGGTGATCAATCATCGTTTGGCCCGGGCGGCGCAGCGCTGGGGCCTGGCCATGGGTGTGGGGAGCCAGCGGGTGGGCATCGAGGACGGCAGTCGGGCGCGTTATTTCGAGCTGCGCAGTCAGGCGCCTACCGCCCTGCTGTTTGCCAACCTGGGGGCGGCCCAGCTGGTGAAGGGATGGGGCAGGGATGAGGCCCTACGGGCGGTGGAAATGATCCGTGCCGACGCCCTGTTCATCCATCTCAACCCCATCCAGGAAGCCGTTCAAGGTGGAGATCTGGATTTTCGCGGTGTCGCGGACCGTTTGAGCCGACTCTGTGAAGCACTCGAGGCCGAGGGTGTGCCGGTATTTGCCCGGGAAGTAGGTTTTGGCATCAGTAAGCAGGCCGCCCGGCAGTTGCTGGCCTGTGGCGTGTCCGGTATCGATTGCGCCGGTGCCGGCGGGACGTCCTGGGCACGGGTGGAGTCAGTCTGCGCGGATTCCGAGCGGGAGCGTCTGATGGGGGAGCGTTTCGGTGAATGGGGGATTCCCACCAGTGACAGCATCCTCAATGTGCGGCGGGTTTCCCGTAGCCTGCCCCTGATTGCCTGCGGCGGCCTGACCAACGGCATCGAGTTGGCCAAGGCCTTGGCCCTGGGGGCGGATGTGGGGGGCATGGCCAGGAGCTTGCTGATAAAGGCCTGTCAGGGAGAGGACGCCCTGAACCGTTTCATTGCCGACACCCTGGACGAACTGCGGATCTGCATGTTCGGTACGGGCGCAGCCACCGTGGCGGCGCTACGGGGCACTCTGACGCCCACGGCGCCCGTTTGAAAAGACCGCGCCGGGCGGCTCAAATCAGCGGAAACATCATGGTCAGTGTCCAGCCCAGGAAGGCGGCCATGGCCAGCCCCCCGGCCCAGGGCCGTTGCGCCGGCAGGCTCACCAGCAGGGGCAGGGCCAGCATGACCGGCAGCAGGGGCAGGATGATGAGCAGGAACATCATGCCGTCCACCACGGCGGCGGCAATGCCGACGGTGACCATGGTCATCAGGGTGATGCCCAGGCCAAGGCCGAAGCCCCGGATGCCCTCCCGTCCCAGCAGGGCGGTAGACAGGGCCACGGCCCAGGGCAGGATCAGCAAAGTCAGCACCGGCAGATAGGGCAGGCGGTGCAGCGGGGGCCACCAGGCCAGCCAGACCTTGGCGCCGAGTACACCGAAGGCCAGCATCAGCACACCGAACATGACCGTTCCCCAGCCCAGGTCCGCCCATTCCGGGCGGGGCGGCCGGGTGCCCAGAGCCAGCCAGAGCAGGCCGGCCAGGGCCAGCCAGAGGGCGAACTGGGGACTCACCAGGATGCCCCCCAGTCCATCCAGATAGATCACCTCGCCGATACCGATCAGGGCCAGGGTGGCTCCAATACCGCTCAGGGCGGCGCGCAGCAGGGGGCGGCGGGTGTGATCCAGCCAGTCCGGATGCATGCCGAGCAGGGAAGGGGATTCCCTGTGCGCGAACAGGGGGACCAAGGCACGCCACAGGATCAGGACTGCCAGCAGGTGCAGTAGCCACCAGGCCAGGGTGGGATTGGGCGAAACGTCCGGGATCGAAAGATCCCAGGCGCGGGCAAACCAGGCCAGGGAGGCGGCATGGGCCTCGTGGCGGAACAGGATGCCGATGTGTTCGGCATGGGGAATGACGGTGAGGGCGCGCGCGGTGCCCTGCAGGGGATCTCCCCCCTCGCCACCGGCCTGTTCCAGCAGGGTTTTCGCCGCTGCCAGGAAGGGGCCTTCCCAGGCGCCGGCCATGAGCATCAGGTTGCGGGGGCTGTCCGGGCCGACCTCGCTCTGGCCGGGGGAGATGGCCACCACGGCGCTGACATCGTCCAGGCGCAGCCTGCCGGCGTCGATAGCGGCCCCGGCTCCCAGGGAATGCCCCAGCAGCCCCAGGCGCTGGTGGTCTACCTCGGGACGACTCAGCAGCAGATCCAGGGCGGTCTGCACGTCTCGCTGAAACTGTTCTGGATCATTCCACCAGTCCAGGGGGGCCTGATTGCGACCGTGACCACTCAGGTCCGGCAGGGCCACCACCACGCCGGCGCGGGCCAGGGTCAGCGCCCAATGGCGCATCAGTCGTTCGGAACCGGCAAAGCCGTGAGCGATGACCACGCCCGGGGCCGGTTCGCTCACGGCGGGCAGCAGCAGGGTGACGGGGACGCCGTCCCGAGTGAGGGACAGACTCTGCACGCCCCGTTCGGCGGCCAGCACCATCCACCAGGCCAGGGCCATGAGCAGCACCGCGATCAGGGCGGCGCCCAGGCGCAGGGGCAGATATCTGTTCATTGTGAGGCGATCCCCACCCGGGACTCGGCGGGGAGC
The DNA here is from genome assembly GCF_000225005.1 of Ectothiorhodospira sp. PHS-1. NCBI lineage: Bacteria > Pseudomonadati > Pseudomonadota > Gammaproteobacteria > Chromatiales > Ectothiorhodospiraceae > Ectothiorhodospira > Ectothiorhodospira sp. PHS-1. The sequence continues at coordinate 44,502 of NZ_AGBG01000015.1, forward strand.
CAGGGAAGGATCTGTTCCGGGTGATCGATGGCGGCATCCGCGCCCCAGGTGGCGGCCGCCTGGGCGTCGTCGATATAACCGTAGAGGGCGACCAGGGTATGGGTCCCGGCGGCGCGCCCGGCCTGGATGTCCCGCTCGGCATCACCCACGTACAGACATTCGGCCGGTTGGCAGGCCGCCTGTTCACAGGCCAGCAGCATGGGCATGGGATGGGGCTTGCGCTGGGGCGTGGTGTCGCCACTGATGACGGTGACGGCCCGTTGGTGCAGATCCATGGCGCGCACCAGTGGATCGGTGAGCCAGGCCGGCTTGTTGGTGACGATGCCCCAGTTCAGTCCCTGGTTCTCGATGGTCTGGAGCAGGGTCTCCATGCCCGGAAACAGGCGTGTTTCCAGACACAGATAATGTTCTGCGTAAAGATTCAGGAAACGCAGCCTGAGGGTTTCGAAGCGATCGCCCTCGGCGTCGGGAAAGGCCAGTCTGACCAGGGCCGCGCCGCCGTTGGAGACCTGGTTACGTACGGTTTCGAAGGGCAGTGCCGGCACGCCCTGTTCCCGTTGCAGGGCAACCAGGGCGGCATGCATGTCCGGGGCGGTGTCCGCCAGGGTGCCGTCCAGGTCGAACAGCACGGTTCGCAAGGGCTCGCGGCTGGGCATGGACTGGTTTCCCCGGCTGAGTCTGAGTGGCTGCTTCGGCTTACGCCTCGCGGATGGCGTGGGCCAGATAGTTGACATCGACACCGGGACCCAGGCGATAGGTGCCGGAGAGGAACTGGTAGTGCATGCCCATCAGTTCCTTCAGGGTCAGATTGGCCTCGCGCATCCATTGCTCCATCTCCGATGGGCGGACGAAGCGGGCATACTCATGGGTGCCCTTGGGCAGCATGCGCATGAGATATTCCGCACCCACGATGGCCATGGCGAAGGCCTGGGGCGTGCGGTTGAGGGTGGCGAAGAAGACATGGCCGCCGGGCTTCACCAGGCGGGCGCAGGCATGGATGACGGAACCCGGGTCGGGGACATGCTCCAGCATTTCCATGCAGGTGACCACATCGAAGGCGCCGGGCATGGCTTCCGCCAGCACCTCGGCGGAAGTCTGCCGGTAATCCACTTCCAGGCCGGACTCCAGCAGGTGCATGCGGGCCACGCCCAGACCGTCCTCGCTCATGTCGATGCCGGTGACCTGAGCGCCACGCTGGGCCATGGCTTCGGAGAGCAGGCCGCCGCCGCAGCCCACGTCCAGGACCTTGAGGCCCTTGAGTCCGCCGCAGCCTTCATCGATGTAGTCCAGGCGCAGGGGGTTGATTTCGTGCAGGGGGCGGCATTCACCGCTGGGGTCCCACCAGCGGTGGGCCATGTCACCAAACTTGGCGATCTCGGCGGGGTCGACGTTGTGATGGGTCTCGGACATGGGGATCGGTCTGCTGGAATGATGGGGCATTGTACTCACCGGGGCGACATTTTATCCACCTGGAGCCGGAAGCCTCCAGGTGTCCATCCCGGTGGGAGCGGGTCTGCCCGCGAACAGTGGCTCATCCGGAGCCGGTCTGATGATCCGCCCGGGCGATCTTCTCCTGCCAGATCCCGATGCGCCGGTGCAGATCGGCCTCGTCAATGGTGGTGAGCTGCCGGTCCCGCAGCAGCGGGCGGCCGTCCACCCAGACATCACTGACCTGGTGGCGGCCGCAGGCATAGATCAGATGGGATACCGGGTCATAGACCGGACGGCATTCCAGGTCATCCATGAAGACTGCGGTGATGTCCGCGCGCTTGCCGGGGACCAGGGAACCGATCTCATCAGCCAGGCCGAGGGCGCGGGCGCCGTTGAGGGTGGCCATGCGCAGGGCGGTATGGGCGGGCAGGGCCGCCGCGTTGCCGCTGACTCCCTTGGCCAGCAGGGCGGCGGTGCGCATCTCGCCGAACATGTCCAGATCGTTGTTGCTGGCGGTGCCGTCGGTACCCAGGGCCACGTTGACGCCCGCCTCCAGCAGGGCCTGAACCGGGCAGAAACCGGAGGCCAGTTTGAGGTTGGATTCGGGGCAGTGGACCACGTGGGTGCCGGCCTGGGCCAGGTGGGTGATCTCCGCCGGCTGCAGCTGGGTCATGTGAATGGCCATGAGATTGGTGCCGCTCAGGCCCAGTCCCGCCAGCCGCTCCAGGGGGCGGACACCGAAGCGAGCGGTCGCCTCGTTGACCTCGTGGGCGGTTTCATGGACGTGCATGTGAATGGGCAGGTCCAGTTCATCGGCCAGGGTGACCAGCCGCTTCAGGGGCTCGTCGGACACCGTGTAGGGGGCATGGGGGGCAAAGCAGAAGGAGAGCAGGGCGTTGCCCTTGTGGCGATCGTAGATTTCCAGTCCCTTGGCGATGTATTCGTCGCCGTTGGCGGCCCAGCTGCTGGGAAAATCGATGACGATGAGGCCGATGGCCGCTCGCAGGCCCACTTGTGAGGCCACCAGGGCGGTGGTTTCCGGGAAGAAGTACATGTCATTGAAACAAGTGGTGCCGCCGCGCAGCATTTCGGCGGCGGCCAGCAGGCTGCCGTCGTGGACGAAATCCTCGCCGACGAAGCGGCCTTCGGCGGGCCAGATATGGTTCTGCAGCCAGTCCATCAGGGGCAGGTCGTCGGCCAGCCCCCGCAGCAGGGTCATCGGCGAGTGGGTGTGGGCATTGATCAGGCCCGGGATGAGGGCGTGCTGGTCCAGGCGGCGGTGGGTATCGGCCTGGTAGCGCCGTTCCGCCTCGGGGGTTGGCAGCAGATCGAGGATGCGGCCCTCGTGGATGACCAGGGTGTGATGGTCCAGGACCTGATTGTCCGGTTCCACCGGGATGATCCAGCGGGCGGAGATCATTTTTTCGACGTTTTTCATGGCGGAAAAGATAACTTCACCCCGTGACGGCGGGCAAGCGGTACATCGGTCTTGATCCAGCGCACTGGCGGCGGAATCATGGCGGACATACAATCCTGCCCCATGAACACACACGCCCATGACTCCATTCGTGCCGTGCAGTGGACCGGCACCCACCTGCGCCTGCTGGATCAGCGGCGCCTTCCCCACGAATCCGTCTACCTGGACATGGATACGGCCCCGGAGGCGGCCGTGGCCATTCGCGACATGGTGGTGCGCGGCGCCCCGGCCATCGGGGTGACGGCCGCCTATGCGGTGGTCCTGTCCGCCCGTCAGGCCTGGTCCCGTGATCCGTCCCACTGGCGGGACGCCATGCAGGCGGACCTGGACACCCTGGCGGCCTCTCGTCCCACCGCCGTGAACCTGTTCTGGGCCCTGGCCCATATGCGTCGGCTCATGGATCGCCTGCCCGACGGTGTCGACCCCACCGGCGAACTGCTGCTTGAGGCCGAGCGCATCCATCACGACGACATCGAAGGCAACCGCCGCATGGGCGAACTGGGCGCCGCCCTGATCGACCCCGGCAGGGCCGTGCTGACTCACTGCAATACCGGCTCGCTGGCCACCGGCGGCTACGGCACCGCCCTGGGCGTCATCCGCAGTGCCTATGCCAAGGGCCTGATTCCCCATGTCTTTGCCGATGAAACCCGACCCTGGTTGCAGGGGGCGCGCCTGACCGCCTGGGAACTGGTGCAGGACGGCATTCCGGTCAGCCTGCTGTGCGAGGGCGCGGCCGCCAGCCTGATGCGGGAAGACCGGGTGAGTTGGGTGATCGTGGGCGCGGACCGCATTGCCGCCAATGGCGATGCCGCCAACAAGATCGGCACCTATGGTCTGGCCGTGCTGGCCCGCCATCATGGGGTGCGTTTCATGGTGGTGGCCCCCACCACCACTATCGACATGGAGGCGGCCGACGGCAGCGCCATTCCGATCGAGCAGCGCGGGGCCGAGGAAGTGCTGGAACTGGCCGGAAAGCGGGTGGCCGCCGATGGGGCAGGGGCCTGGAACCCGGCCTTTGACGTCACCCCGGCCGGACTGATCGACGCCATCGTCACCGAGCGGGGCGTGGTGGAACAGCCGGATCGGGAAAAAATGCTGGCCCTGATGTCGGGACGCTGAACCGGCCTTGCGGTTGCCGGACCCTGTCCGGCAGCCGCTGCCGAAACCCTGCGTCAGACGGGTCGGTGGCCCCCTGGCCGTTCCGACGTTGTGGTATGATTGCCCGCTTGTTCTGATCCCTTTTTCCGCCCATCATCACGCCCTGAGACTGAATGGCCGAATTCGCCAAAGAAATCCTCCCCGTCAATCTCGAAGACGAGATGCGCCAGTCCTATCTGGACTATGCGATGAGTGTCATCATCGGGCGCGCCCTGCCCGACGTGCGGGACGGACTCAAGCCGGTACACCGCCGCGTCCTCTTCGCCATGCGCGAACTGGGTAATGACTGGAACAAACCCTACAAGAAATCCGCCCGCGTGGTCGGTGACGTGATCGGTAAGTATCACCCTCATGGTGATTCCGCCGTCTACGACACCATCGTGCGCATGGCCCAGCCCTTTTCCATGCGCTATATGCTGGTGGACGGGCAGGGCAACTTCGGTTCCGTGGACGGCGACGCCCCTGCGGCGATGCGATATACCGAAGTCCGCATGGCCAAGATCGCCCATGAAATGCTGTCGGACATCGACAAGGAAACCGTCGATTTCGTCGACAACTACGACGGCTCCGAGTCCGAACCCTCCGTCTTCCCCGCCCAGTTGCCCAACCTGCTGATCAACGGCTCGGCCGGCATCGCGGTGGGCATGGCCACCAACATTCCGCCCCATAACCTTACCGAGGTGGTGAATGCCTGCATTGCCCTGATCGATGATCCGGAGTTGGGCATCGACGGGCTGATGGAGCATCTGCCGGGGCCGGATTTCCCCACCGCCGGCACCATCAACGGCGATCGCGGCATCCACGAGGCCTACCGCACCGGCCGTGGCCGCATTTATGTGCGCGCCCGCACCGAGATCGAGACCGACGAGCGGACCGGGCGTCAGTCCATCATCGTCACCGAGCTGCCCTACCAGGTGAACAAGGCCCGGTTGCTGGAGCGCATTGCCGAACTGGTCAAGGAGAAGAAGCTTGAGGGCATCAGCGAGCTGCGGGACGAGTCTGACAAGGACGGCATGCGCATGGTGGTGGAACTCAAGCGCGGCGAAGTCCCCGAGGTGATCATCAACAATCTCTACCAGCACACCCAGATGCAGAACGTGTTCGGCATCAACATGGTGGCGCTGGTGGATGGTCAGCCCCGTCTGCTGGACCTCAAGCAGATCCTGGAGGCCTTCCTGCGTCATCGCCGGGAAGTGGTGACCCGGCGGACCATCTATGAGCTGCGCAAGGCCCGTGAGCGGGCCCATGTACTGGAAGGCCTGGCGGTGGCGCTGGCCAATATCGACGAAGTCATCGCGCTGATCAAGGCCTCCGGCAGCCCGGCCGAGGCCAAGCAAGGACTGCTGGCCCGGGCCTGGAATCCGGGCGTGGTGACCGGCATGCTGGAGCGCGCCGGGGCCCTGGCTTCCCGCCCTGAGGACCTGGCACCGGAACTCGGCCTGAAGGAGGACGGTTATCATCTCTCCGAGGCCCAGGCCCAGGCCATCCTGGACCTGCGTCTGCATCGTCTGACCGGTCTGGAGCAGGACAAGATCGTCGCCGAATATCGGGAACTGCTGGAGCGCATCCATTATCTGCTGGAGATCCTCGGCAGCCCGGACCGATTGATGACGGTGATTCGCGAGGAACTGGAGGCGATCCGGGAACAGTATGGCGATGAACGCCGGACCGAAATCCTGAGTACCCAGCTCGACCTGACCCTGGAGGACCTGATCACCGAGGAAGATGTGGTGGTCACCCTGTCCCATGCCGGTTATGCCAAGTATCAGCCCCTGAGCACCTACCGTGCCCAGCGCCGTGGCGGCCGGGGCAAGACCGCCACCACTTTCCGCGACGAGGACTTCGTGGATCGTCTGGTGGTCGCCAACACCCACGACACCATCCTGTGCTTCTCCAGTCGCGGCAAGGCCTACTGGCTCAAGGTCTATGAGCTTCCCCTGGGCAGCCGTACCGCCAGGGGCCGTCCCATGGTCAACCTGTTGCCCCTGGAAGAGGGGGAGCGGATCAACGCCATCCTGCCGGTACGCGAGTACCGCGAGGATGTCTATGTCTTCATGGCCACCAGTGAAGGGGTGGTGAAGAAGACCTCGCTGGTGGATTTCTCCCGACCCCGTTCCAACGGCATCATCGCCGTGGGTCTGCGGGAGGGAGACTGGCTGGTGGATGTGAAGATCACCGACGGCCAAAAGGACGTCATGCTGCTCACGTCCGCCGGCAAGGCCATTCGTTTCAACGAGGATTCCGTCCGTCCCATGGGGCGTACCGCCAGCGGCGTGCGCGGCGTGAAGCTGGGCGAAGGGCAGCAGGTGATTTCCCTGATTATCGTCGATCAGGGCACCATCCTGGTGGCCACCGAGAACGGTTACGGCAAGCGCACCCCACCGGAGGATTTCCCGCTCCATGGTCGTGGTGGTCAGGGAGTCATCGCCATCCAGACCGGCGGCCGCAACGGCAACGTGGTCGGCGCGACCCTGGTAGGCGACGAGGATGAGGTCATGCTCATCACCAACGGCGGCACGCTGGTGCGGACTCCGGTGGCCGATATCTCGGTGCTGGGTCGCAACACCCAGGGCGTGAGGCTGATCCGTCTGGCCGACGACGAGAACCTGGTGGAACTGGCCCGGGTGGAAGGTCTCAATGGGGAAGGTGATGGTGAGGATGAGGCCGCCCCCGAGTACGCCGATGTCTGAGTCTGGTAAAACTCAAAAAACCTGATACGGGGGCGGCTCTTGGCCGCTCCCGTGGTGAGTGTCGCCCCATCCGGGCGCCGGCACCCTGCATTCCGTTGTGATCCAACCCTGGAGCAAACCATGACACGAGTCTACAACTTCAGCGCCGGCCCCGCCGTGCTGCCCGAGCCGGTGCTGGAACGCGCCCGCGAAGAAATGCTCGACTGGAACGGGACCGGTATGTCGGTGATGGAAATGAGTCACCGTGGCAAGGCCTTTGTGTCCATCGCCGCCCAGGCGGAGCAGGATCTGCGGGATCTGTTGCAGATCCCCGCCAACTACAAGGTGCTGTTCCTGCAGGGCGGTGCCACCGGTCAGTTCGCCGCCATCCCCATGAACCTGTTGCGGGGCAAGACCCGGGTGGACTATGTCAATACCGGTGCCTGGTCCAAGAAGGCCATCTCCGAAGCCAGGAAATATGCGGATGTGAACGTGGTGGCCACCGCCGCCGACAGCCACTTCACCACCATCCCGGCCTTTGATAGCTGGCAGCGCGGCAGCGATGCCGCCTACCTGCACTACACCCCCAACGAGACCATCGGCGGGGTGGAATTCCACTGGATCCCCGAATCCGGTGACGTACCCCTGGTGGCGGACATGTCCTCCAACATCCTGTCCGGTCCCCTGGATGTCTCCCGCTTCGGCCTCATCTACGCCGGCGCCCAGAAGAACATCGGTCCCGCCGGCCTCACCCTGGTGATCGTGCGTGACGACCTGCTGGGCGGCGCCATGGCATCCACCCCCAGCATCTTCGACTACCAGGTGCAGGCGGAAGCCGAGTCCATGTCCAACACCCCGCCCACCTATGCCTGGTACCTGGCCGGCCTGGTGTTCCAGTGGCTCAAGGAGATCGGCGGCCTGAAGGTGATGGAGGAGATCAATCGCCGCAAGGCCGAGAAACTCTACAAGGCCATCGACAACTCCGCCTTCTACACCAACCCGGTGGATGTGGTTGCCCGCTCCCGCATGAACGTGCCCTTCACCCTGGCAGATCCCGAACTGGACGGCCTGTTCCTCAAGGAAGCCGAGCAGGCGGGACTGACCACCCTCAAGGGCCACCGCTCCGTGGGTGGCATGCGTGCCAGCATCTACAACGCCATGCCCGAGGCCGGCGTCGATGCCCTGGTGGAATTCATGGTGGACTTCGAACAGCGCAAGGCCTGACATGTACAAGATCCTTACCCTGAACAACATCTCTCCCAGGGGCCTGGACCGGTTCGGCCACGAGCATTACGAAGTGGCCTCCGAAATCAGCCAGCCCGATGCCGTCATGGTGCGTTCGTTCAACATGCATCAGATGGAGATTCCCGCCAGCCTCAAGGCCGTGGGCCGCGCCGGTGCCGGCGTGAACAACATTCCCCTGGATGCCATGACCGAGCGGGGCGTGGCGGTTTTCAATGCACCCGGCGCCAATGCCAACGCGGTGAAGGAACTGGTGCTGGCGGGGATGCTGCTGGCGGCCCGCAACATCTGCCAGGCCTGGGACTACACCCGCCATCTGGAAGGGGATGACGCCACCCTGCACAAGCAGGTGGAAGCCGGCAAGAAACAGTTCAGTGGTTTTGAACTGCCCGGCCGTACCCTGGGCGTGGTGGGTCTGGGGGCCATCGGTGTCCTGGTGGCCAATGCCGCGCGCGCCCTGGGCATGAACGTCATCGGTTTCGATCCGCACATCACCGTGCGTGCCGCCTGGCAGCTGGATGCCGGTGTGCAGCAGGCCCTGAGCGTGGACGATCTGATCGCCCGATGCGACATGGTCACCTTCCATGTCCCCCTGAACGACCATACCCGTCATCTGCTCAACCGGGAGCGGCTTCACTCCATGCGGGACGGTGCCGTGGTGCTGAATTTTGCCCGCGAGGGCATCGTGGACGAGGCCGCCGTGCTCGAGGCCCTGGAAGCAGGCAAGCTGCGCAGTTATGTGTGTGATTTCCCCAGCAACAACCTGATGGGCAAGGCCGGGGTGATCACCCTGCCGCACCTGGGTGCCTCGACCCAGGAAGCGGAGGAGAACTGCGCCGTCATGGTGGCGGATCAGCTGCGCGAGTACCTGGAGCACGGCAATGTGCGCAATTCCGTGAACCTGCCGGAGGTGGTGCTGCCTCGGGCGGGCAAGACCCGTCTGGCGGTCATCAACCGCAATTTGCCGGACATGGTGGGGCAGATCTCCCATGTGCTGGGGCAGAACAGCATCAATATCGTCCACATGGTGAATGAATCCCGCGCCGGAGTTGCCTACAATCTCATCGACGTGGAAGACGAGATCGGTGAAGAAGCGGCCCGCGCCATCGCGGGCATTGACGGCGTGTTGCGGGTCCGCGTCCTGTAACAGGTCCCACGGCTAGAGCAGATCGAGATATGAGTGGTCAGGACGGGGAGACGCTGGACGGCATTCGCCGGCGCATTGATGCGCTGGACGATGAGATCATGCGTCTGATCAGCGAACGGGCCGACTGTGCCCAGGAAGTGGCCCGCATCAAGCGGGCCGCCGATGCCCGGGCGGAATTCTACCGCCCGGAACGGGAGGCCCAGGTATTGCGCCGGATTCAGGCGGCCAATCCCGGCCCCCTGAACAGCGAGGAGATGGCCCGGTTGTTCCGGGAGATCATGTCCGCCTGTCTGGCCCTGGAGCAGCAGTTGTCCATTGCCTTTCTGGGGCCGGAGGGGACCTTCACCCAGGCCGCCGCCCTCAAGCATTTCGGGCATTCGGTCAATACGGTCCCCATGAATGCCATCGACGAGGTATTCCGTGAAGTGGAGTCCGGCAGTGCCCATTACGGGGTGGTGCCGGTGGAGAACTCCACGGAAGGGGTGGTGACCCATACCCTGGACCGCTTCATGCAGTCTCCCCTGAGCATCTGCGGTGAGGTGGAGCTGAGAATTCATCACCACCTGCTGTCCACGGCCGACGCGCTGTCCCGGGTGGAGCGGATCTATTCCCACCAGCAGTCCCTGGCCCAATGCCGGGAGTGGCTGGATGCCCGTCTGCCCCATGCCGAGCGCCTGTCGGTGAGCAGCAATGCCGATGCGGCCCGGCGTGCGTCCCGGGAGCCGGGGGCAGCGGCCATTGCCAGCGAGGCGGCGGCGGAGCTTTACGGCCTCAACGTGCTGGCGGCCAATATCGAGGACTCACCGGACAACACCACCCGCTTCCTGGTGATCGGACCCCGTTCCAGCGGGCCTTCCGGCAACGACAAGACCTCGCTGCTGGTATCGGCCCGCAATCGCCCCGGTTCCCTCCATGGTCTGCTCTCGCCCTTTGCCGATAATGACGTGAGCCTGACCCGGATCGAATCCCGGCCTTCCCACTGCGTGAACTGGGAATATGTGTTCTTCATGGACATCGAGGGTCATGCCCAGGATACCCACGTGGCCAAGGCCCTGGTGGAATTGAAGCAGGAAGCGGAACTGGTCAAGGTGCTGGGCTCCTACCCCAAGGCGGTTCTGTAGGCCCTTGCATCGGAGGTGACCATCCGCGCTCGGGCAGTTTTGTGACGGCTTCCAAGAATCAACCCCGGAGACAACATGAGCTGTGATTACCGTGCCCTGGCCAATGCCGGGGTTCAGAGCCTGATGCCTTACCAGCCCGGGAAGCCGGTGGAGGAACTGGAGCGGGAACTGGGCATCCGCGAGAGCATCAAGCTGGCCTCCAACGAAAACCCCCTGGGCCCCAGTCCCCGTGCCATTCAGTCCCTGGGCGGATTGCTGGAGGGGCTGGCCCTGTATCCCGATGGCGGCGGTTTCGCCCTGCGCCGCCGTCTGGGGGAGGTGCTGGGGGTGGAACCGGCCTGCATCACCCTGGGCAACGGCTCCAACGACGTGCTGGAACTCATTGCCCGGGCCTATCTCTCCCCCGGCCGCAACGCGGTCTTCTCCGCCCATGCCTTTGCCGTCTATCCGCTGGTGGTGCAGGCGGTGGATGCCGAGGCCCGTGTCGCCCCGGCCAATCCCGTGGATCATGCCATGCCCTACGGCCACGACCTGGCCGCCATGGCGGAGCGGGTGGATGCCCATACCCGGGTGATCTTCGTCGCCAACCCCAACAATCCCACAGGCACCTGGCTGGATGGCGCTTCCCTCAAGGCCTTCATCGCCGCTCAGCCCCGGGAGACCCTGGTGGTGGTGGACGAGGCCTATTTCGAATACGTGGAAGAAGCCGAATACCCGGATACCACCCGCTGGCTGGCGGAATTCCCCAACCTGGTGGTGACCCGGACCTTTTCCAAGATCCACGGCCTGGCGGGTCTGCGCATCGGCTACGCGGTGTCCAGTCCGGAGGTGTCGGACATCCTCAATCGGGTGCGTCAGCCTTTCAATACCAACACCCTGGCCCAGGCCGGTGCCCTGGCCGCCCTGGAAGACGACGCCCACGTGCGTGAGTCCGTCAGGGTGAACCGGGAAGGTCTGGCCTTTCTCACCGCCGCCTGCCGCGAGCGGGGTCTGGATTTCATTCCTTCGGTGGGCAACTTCCTGTGCATCGACATGGGCCGGGAAGCCGGGCCGGTGTATCAGGCCCTGCTGCACCAGGGGGTGATCGTGCGTCCCGTGGGCGGCGGTTACGGTCTGCCCCGTCATCTGCGGGTGACGGTGGGGCGTGCCCATGAAAACCGGCGTTTCATCGACGCCCTGGATCAGGTGCTGGGCCGGTGATTCGTCGTCTGACCATTTTCGGTGTCGGCCTCATCGGCGGTTCCCTGGCCCTGGCCCTGCGCCGGGCCGGTACCTGTGAGGAAGTGGTAGGCTGCTCCCGTTCCGAGGACCATCTGCGCCAGGCGGTGGAACTGGGCGTGATCGACCGCTACAGCCTGGACCCCGCAGAGGCAGTGGCCGGTGCCGACATGGTGGTGCTGGCGGTGCCCCTGGGCGCGATGGGCGGCGTCTGCGCCGCCATCCGTGACCATCTGGCACCGGATGCGGCCCTCACCGATGTGGGCAGCGCCAAGGGCAGCGTGGTGGACGCGGTGCGGGAAGGGTTCGGTGAACTGCCCCATGGCTTCGTGCCCGGTCATCCCATTGCCGGGACCGAGCGCAGCGGCGTGGCAGCGGCCTTCCCGACCCTGTTTCAAGGTCGGCGGGTGATTCTTACTCCGCTGGATACCACGGATATCGGCGCCCTGGCCAAGGTACGTACCATGTGGGAGGAGACCGGGGCGGTGGTGGAAAGCATGTCCGTGGCTCATCATGACGAAATCCTGGCCGCCACCAGTCATCTGCCTCACCTGCTGGCCTTCGGCCTGGTGGACAGCCTGGCCCGCATGGGTGAGCGGGACGAGATCTTCCGTTATGCGGCCGGCGGTTTTCGCGACTTTACCCGCATCGCTTCCAGCGATCCGGTGATGTGGCGGGATATCTGCCTGTCCAACCGGGAGGCCATCCTGTCGGTGATGGCTCATTACCAGGAAGATTTGACCATGATCACCGAGGCGGTGTCCCGAGGTGACGGTGAGCGGCTGCTGGAGATCTTTCAGCGCGCCAAGGCGGCCCGGGATCGGTTCTGTGAGTGAATGTTCTTTTTGTGGATGCAGGTGATCAGATGACACACGGCAGTACACTGGAATTCCTGGTGGAACCGGGCGGTCGGCTTGAAGGCCGCTGCCGGGTTCCCGGTGACAAATCCATCTCTCATCGCTCCATCATGCTGGGCGCGCTGGCGGAAGGCACCACCGAGGTGAGTGGTTTTCTGGAGGGAGAGGACTGCCTGGCCACCCTCAAGGCCTTTCGCGCCATGGGGGTACGGATCGACGGTCCCGAAGCCGGGCGGGTGACCATCCATGGCGTGGGCTTGCAGGGTCTGAAGGCCCCCGACGCCCCCCTGGACCTGGGTAACTCCGGGACATCCATGCGCCTGATGGCCGGCCTGCTGGCCGGACAGCCGTTTGATACCGTGTTGACCGGCGATGCCTCCCTGAGCCGTCGACCCATGCGTCGTGTCACCGAACCACTGTCACGCATGGGTGCCCGCATCGACACCGGCCCCGAGGGCCGCCCCCCCCTGACCATCCGGGGTGGACGGGCGCTGGAGGGCGTTGACTATGACATGCCCGTGGCCAGTGCCCAGGTCAAGTCCAGTCTACTCCTGGCCGGCCTCTATGCCCGGGGCAGGACCTGTGTGACCGAACCGGCACCAACCCGGGACCACACCGAGCGCATGCTCACCGGGTTCGGCTATGACGTGGCGTGCGACCAGGGGCGGGTCTGCCTACAGGGTGGGGGGCGTCTGCACGCCGCTGCCATCGACGTGCCGGCGGATATCTCGTCCGCGGCCTTCTTCCTGGTGGGGGCCTCCATCGCCCCCGGTTCCGAGCTGACCCTGGAGCATGTGGGTGTCAATCCCACCCGCACCGGCATCATCGACATCCTGCAACTGATGGGGGCCGACATCCGCCTGGAAAATCCCCGTGAAGTGGGTGGCGAGCCGGTGGCGGATCTGGTAGTGCGGGCCGCCCCCCTCAAGGGCATCCGTATCCCCGAGGCCCTGGTGCCCCTGGCCATCGACGAATTTCCCGCCATCTTCGTGGCGGCCGCCTGTGCCGAGGGTGAAACCGTGCTCACCGGTGCCGAGGAGTTACGGGTCAAGGAAAGCGACCGGATTCAGGTGATGGCCGATGGCCTGGCCGCCTGCGGTATCCAGGCGCGACCCACGCCGGACGGCATCGTGATTCAGGGTGGCCGGCTGCAGGGCGGCGTGGTGCAGAGTCACGGCGATCATCGCATTGCCATGTCCTTTGCCATGGCGGCGCTACGAGCGCAAGGCTCCATCCGCATCCAGGACTGCGCCAACGTGAATACCTCCTTCCCGGGATTTGCCGCGCTTGCCGGTGGGGCGGGGCTGAACATCCATGTCATGGAGGAGGGCGTCTGATGTCCGTGCCCGTGATTACCCTGGATGGTCCCGGCGGTTCCGGCAAGGGAACGGTGAGTCGCCTGCTGGCCGAACGGCTGGGCTGGTCCTTCCTCGACAGCGGTGCTTTGTACCGTCTGGTGGCCCTGGGCGCCCTGCGCCGCGGGATGGCGCTGGACGACGTGGCGCGAGTGTCCGAACTGGCCCGTCATCTGGATGTGTGCTTTGAACTGGATGAGACCGGTGCCCCCACGGTTCGCCTGGATGGCGATCGGGTGGGCGGCGAGTTGCGTACCGAGGCCTGTGGCGATGCCGCTTCGAAAGTGGCCGCCATTCCCGAAGTCCGGCAGGCCCTGCTGGATCGGCAGCGGGATTTTCGCAGTGCCCCGGGGCTGGTGGCCGATGGCCGGGATATGGGCACTGTGGTCTTTCCCGATGCGCCATTGAAGGTTTTCCTGACCGCGGACACGGAAGAGAGGGCCCGGCGTCGCTACCTGCAGTTGAAGGAGCAGGGCCTTAATGCTAACCTGCCAGCCCTCATAGAAGAGCTGGCCGAACGTGATCGTCGCGATGCGGAGCGGGCCGTGGCCCCGCTCAGGCCCGCGGAAGATGCCATTGAGGTGAACTCCACCCACATGAGCATCGACGCGGTTTTGAACGAGATCCTCGCATTGGCGGAGAAACGCGGTCTGATGGCAGTGCAATGATCGTATGGTCCGGGGCAGGCAAGCCCGGGATCCTTTTTGAATAACCGGTCTGCAACCGGATAGTGCAGGCCCCAATACTATTTTGCAGGTTCAACCAACCCATGACTGAAAGTTTCGCGCAACTGCTCGAAGAGAGCTTGTCCTCCATCGAGATGCGGCCCGGCTCCATCTTGAACGGCACTGTCATCAACATCACCAATGACATGGTGGTGGTCAATGCCGGCCTCAAGTCCGAGGGCGTCATCCCCATCGAGCAGTTCTACAACGAAAAGGGTGAGCTGGAAATCCAGATCGGCGATCTGGTGGAAGTGGCCCTGGAGTCCCCCGAAGACGGCTTCGGCGAGACCCGCATGTCCCGCGAGAAGGCCAAGCGTGCCAAGGCCTGGGAACGCCTCGAAGAAGCCATGGAGAAGGACGAGACCATCGCCGGCATGATCAGCGGCAAGGTCAAGGGCGGCTTCACTGTGGAACTGGGCGACATCCGCGCCTTCCTGCCGGGCTCCCTGGTGGATGTCCGCCCCGTGCGCGACACCGCCTACCTGGAAGGCAAGGAACTGGAGTTCAAGCTCATCAAGCTGGACCGTCGCCGCAACAACGTGGTGGTGTCCCGCCGCGCCGTGGTGGAGAAGGAATACAGCGCCGAGCGCGAAGCCCTGCTCAAGAACCTGCAGGAAGGCATGGTCCTCAACGGTATCGTCAAGAACCTCACCGACTACGGTGCGTTCCTGGATCTGGGCGGTATCGACGGCCTGCTGCACATCACCGACATGGCCTGGAAGCGGGTCAAGCACCCCTCCGAAGTGGTCAACATCGGTGACGAGATCCAGGTCAAGGTCCTCAAGTTCGACCGCGAGCGCAACCGCGTCTCCCTGGGCCTGAAGCAGCTGGGCGAAGATCCGTGGGAAAACATCACCCGCCGTTATCCGGTGGGCACCCGTCTGTTCGGCAAGATCACCAACATCACCGACTACGGCTGCTTCGTGGAAGTGGAAGACGGCGTCGAAGGTCTGGTGCACGTCTCCGAGATGGACTGGACCAACAAGAACGTGAACCCCGCCAAGGTCGTGGTGGTGGGCGAGGAAGTGGAAGTGATGATCCTCGACATCGACGAGGAGCGTCGTCGCATCTCCCTGGGCATGAAGCAGTGCCAGCCCAACCCCTGGGACGAGTTCGCCGCCATGCACAACAAGGGCGAGAAGGTTTCCGGCGTGATCAAGTCCATCACCGACTTCGGCATCTTCGTGGGCCTGGACGGTGGCATCGACGGCCTGGTTCACCTGTCCGACCTGTCCTGGAACATGCCCGGCGAGGAAGCCGTGCGTAACTTCCGCAAGGGCGAGGAAATCGAGGCCGTGGTGCTGTCCGTTGACCCCGAGCGTGAGCGCATCTCCCTGGGTCTCAAGCAGCTGGACAAGGATCCCTTCTCCAACTTCGTGGCCGAAAACGCCAAGGGCAGCATCGTCAAGGGTGTGGTCCGGGAAGTGGACGCCAAGGCTGCCGTGGTGGAGCTGGGTGATGGCGTCGACGGCATCCTGCGCGCCTCCGAACTGTCCCGGGATCGCGTCGAGGACGCCCGCTCCGTGCTGAACGTCGGTGATGCGGTGGAAGCCAAGTTCGTGGGCGTGGATCGCAAGAACCGCACCGTGACCCTGTCCATCAAGGCCAAGGAAAGCGACGAAGAAGCCGAAGTGATGCAGGATTACAGCGGTTCTTCCGCGGCCACCACCTCCCTGGGTGCGCTGCTGAAGGAACAGCTGGCCGGTAGCGGCGACTCCGAGAAGAAGTAAGGCTCGCTCAATCATCCCCGGATGCAACCCATCCGGGGATGTTTGCGTGTCGGGAGTCATGGTCGTGTAACATGCAAAAGGCAGGACGATGACGAAATCGGAACTCATCGATATACTAGCTCGCAAGCAGAGCCATCTCGCGTACAAAGATGTCGAGCTGTCGGTCAAGACATTGCTCGAACAGATGAGCCAGGCACTGGCCACCGGAGACCGGATCGAGATTCGCGGTTTCGGCAGTTTCTCGCTGCATTTCCGGCCGCCGCGGGTAGGGCGCAACCCCAAGACGGGTGAGACCGTGTCTCTGCCGGGGAAATACGTGCCTCACTTCAAGCCTGGCAAGGAATTGCGGGAGCGGGTCAATGAGCCGGAAAAGGCCGGGATCCGCTGACGTGGCAACACACTAATGTCCACAATCGGGAAAGCAGCCCATGAGTCGAGTCATTCTTCCGTTGGTTCTCATCCTGGCCGTTGTTCTTGGGGCCAGTTTCACGATTCTTAATGCAGGGGAGGTGGATGTGCACCTGTACCTGGAAAGTTTCCAGGTGCCGCTGTCCATCGTAGTCTTCGTCAGCATGCTGCTGGGGACCATTCTCGGGGGTCTGGCTTGCAGCGGCCTGGTGATGCGCCGCGGCCGTGATGCACGCCTGCTGCGCAAGCGCTGCAAGCGGGCCGAGGATGAAATTGCCAGACTGCGCGCACTGCCCAGCAACAGCAAGGTTTAATTTTCATGATGGAACTCCTGTGGCTGCTGCTGCCGGTAGCGGCAGCCTCGGGGTGGCTGGCGGCCCGTCGTACGGCTCGGCATGATGTCGAGCCCGAGCGGGCCGTTACCTTTTCCAGTCATTACATCAAGGGTCTCAACTATCTCCTGACCGAACAGTCGGACCGTGCCCTGGAAGTGTTCATCGACATGGTGGACGTGGATCCGGACACGGTGGAGACTCATCTGATCCTCGGCAGTCTGTTTCGTCGCCGAGGCGAGGTCGACCGGGCGATCCGTATCCATCAGAATCTGGTGGAGCGGGAAAACCTGGATCCGGCACAGCGCGCCAATGCCCTGATGGAGCTGGGGCGCGACTACATGAAGGCCGGTCTGCTGGATCAGGCCGAATCCCTGTTCAAGGAACTCATCCAGCTGGGCTTTCTCCAGGCGGATGCCTACCGGCGCCTGCGTGCCCTGTATGAGCGCGAACGGGATTGGGCCAATGCCATCTGGGCCAGCGAACAGTTGTGTGAATTTTCCACTGAGCCGCAGAACCGCCGTATCGCCCAGTACCATTGCGAACTGGGCGAAATGGCGCGATCGAAGGGCGACGCCCCGGACGCGGGCCGGCATGCCCGCAAGGCCCTGAGTTTTGATCAGGATTGTGCCCGCGCCGGTATCCTCATGGGTGACCTGGCCCTGGATGATGCCAATCCCCGGCTGGCGGTGGAGCACTATAGTCGCGTGATGCGCCGGGATGCGGGATTCATCTCCCTGGTACTTCCCCGTATCCAGGACGCCTTTACCCGCCTGGAAGATGCCCGGGGCCTGGAATCCCTGCTGACGGAGTTGCGTGAACAGCATCCCTCCGAGGCCACTTCGCTGGCTCTGGCCCTGGCCCTGGAAGCCCGGGGGCGGCTGGATGACCTGGATACGCTGCTGCGGGAGGAGATGGTCCGGGACAAAGTCTCCCTGAAGCTGTTGCCGGTCTATCTTCGTCTCAAGGCGCAGCGCAACGCGGCGACTGCGGATGCGCTGTCGGCGGCCATCGGGATGCTGGATCGGTATCTGGAGGGTCATGTCTGCAACATCTGTACGCAATGCGGATTTCAGTCCCGCACCCATTTCTGGCATTGTCCCAGCTGCCAGGGCTGGGCCACCATCCGTCCCGTTGACAGTTTGATTGACCAGCGTCCGGAAACCTGTCTGACGCCCCCCTGAGCACGACGGTCTCGCCGTCCTGTGTCGTCTCCCGTTCCCCATTACGAGGTTTGCCAAGATCATGTCCCTGATTTCCTCCGGCCCGCGGGTCATCGTGGCCCTGGATTTTCCCGATGCCGATGCCGCGCTGAGCCTGGCGTCCCGGCTGAACCCTTCGCAGTGTCGTCTGAAAGTGGGGTTCGAACTGTTTGTCAGTGCCGGACCGGCCTTGATCGAGCGTCTGCATGCCCTGGGTTTTCAGGTCTTTCTGGATCTCAAGTTCCATGATATCCCTAATACCGTGGCCGGAGCCTGCCGGGCCGCCGCGCGTCTTGGGGTCTGGATGGTCAATGTCCATGCCAGCGGCGGTCGTCCCATGATGGAGACGGCGCGGGAAGCCCTGGAATCCGTGGCCACTTCGGGGCAGCGCCCGCTGCTGATCGCCGTGACCGTACTGACCTCAATGGATGATGGCGATCTGGCCGGTTGCGGCGTGACCCGTACGGTGGCCGAGCAGGCGCACTACCTGGCGACCCTGACCCACGAGGCGGGCCTGGATGGGGTGGTCTGTTCCGCCCACGAAGCCGGCGCATTCAGGACGGCCTTTGGCGAAGGCTTCCTGCGAGTGACCCCGGGGATCCGCCCGGCGGACGCGGCACTGGGTGACCAGAAGCGGGTGATGACACCCGGAGCGGCGATGGGGCTTGGATCCAGCCATCTGGTCATCGGTCGTCCCGTGACTCAGGCCCAGGATCCCGGCGCCGTGCTGACGGCGGTCAACCGGGAGATCGCTGACGCCCTGGCTTGAATCAGAGGGGGATTTGGGCGATAGTGACGGCGCGGGTACAACGGATTGCAGGAACACGCGACCCGCGTTCAACCAAGGAATGCCAAGGAAATCCTCAAGGAGGCAACGGTATGAAACGTCTGACGTCCCTGATCGTCTTTTTTTCCCTGCTGTTCACCGCCCCCGGTGCCTTTGCGACCGGCCCGGTGAATGTCAACGAGGCGGATGCCCAGTCCCTGTCCCGCGCCCTGACCGGTGTGGGCCTGTCCCGGGCCGAGGCGATCGTTGCTCATCGCGAGCAGCACGGTCCCTTCACTTCCGTTCACCAGTTGACACAAGTGCCCGGCATCGGCCCACGGACCGTCGAGCAGAATCTGGACCGGATCGAACTGGGCAGCCACACGCCACGGGATTGATCCGGCCCGCGAGGGGCGATCAGTCCCGCATCTGACGGGACACACCAGACACGGGGCGGCCAACACCGCCCCGTGTCTGTTTTGTGTCATCTCATCGGCCTATACTGACTGATCCTGGGACCGAATCCACACAATCCGACCAACGAAGACGTGCTTATGCAAAAGAAGATAAGGAAGGCAGTTTTTCCCGTGGCTGGGATGGGCACTCGCTTCCTGCCCGCCACCAAGGCCAACCCCAAGGAAATGTTGCCCGTGGTGGACAAGCCCTTGATCCAGTACGCCGCCGAGGAGGCGGTGGAGGCGGGCATCGACGTGCTGGTATTCGTCACCGGGCGCAACAAGCGCTCCATCCCCGATCATTTCGACAAGGCCTATGAGCTTGAAACGGAGCTGGAAGAGCGCGGCAAGGAAAAGATGCTGGAGATCGTCCGCAATATCCTGCCCGCCGGCGTGACCTGCGTCTACATCCGCCAGGCGGAGGCCCTGGGCCTGGGGCATGCGGTGGGCTGTGCCCGCCCGGTGGTGGGCGATGAGCCCTTTGCCGTCATCCTGGCCGACGACCTCATTGACGGTGCGGGGAAAGGGGCGCTCAAACAGATGGTGGAAGTCTACGAACAGTATGGTTCCAGTATTTTGGGCGTGGAAGAGGTGCCGCCCAGCGAGACGAATAAGTACGGTGTGGTCACGCCGGAGCCGATTGCCGACCGCCTCTGGGACGTCACGGGCATCGTGGAGAAACCGGCACCGGAGGTGGCTCCCTCCAACATGGCCGTGGTGGGGCGTTACATTCTCACCCCCCGTATCTTCGAGTTGCTGGAAAACACCCAGAAAGGTGCCGGTGGAGAGATCCAGCTCACCGATGCCATCTCCGATCTGCTGGCCGAGCAGCAGGTACTGGCCCATCGATTCAACGGTACCCGTTATGATTGCGGCAGCAAGCTCGGCTATCTGCAGGCCACCGTGGAATACGCCCTGAAGCACCCGGAGCTCAAGGATGACTTCCGGGAGTATCTGCTGGGGAATGTCTGCAGTCGCGGCATCTGAGTGTAGGAATCAGGCCACACACCGGTCGATGTCCTTCAGGAAACACTGAACCAGTCTTCTACCGCCACTCCGGCTCCGCTGCCGTCACTCCCGCGGAAGCGGGAGTCCGGAATTTCCAGTAGTCTGTGTCTGGATTCCCGCTTGTGCGGGCATGACGGGTTCAGAATGGTCTTATCCTTGAATTTTCAAGTCATGAGGGCGGTACGGGGTGCCGCCCTCAACAAGCATCGGTCGGGAAGTGAACTGGTTCAGATTCATTCAACGATCCGCTCGGCCCCGGGAAAATACCGTTTCCCTGGGGCGGCGGGATGATGAGCGTTACGAGCGCTGGTCCAGGGCCGTCAAGCGGACGCGCGTCTCCCGCAACCTGTTGAACATCGCATGGACGGCAGGCCCGGTGACCGTGCTGGGTCTGTCCGGTGGCTATTACATCGGCTATGGCCGTCCTCCTTCCATTGAGCTGGTGACTTATTTCGTCAGCTTCACCGTTCTCTCCGGCCTCATCGGCCTGATCGCCAAGATCGTTTACGACAGCGTTCACGGCACCGCCAAGGAGCAGGCACAGGCCGATGTCATAGAGGCCATCGACAAGCTGGGAGATCTGATCCTGGCGGTGCGGGACCTGGCCATGGAGGGACTGGATCCCGAGGTGCGTCGTCGCGAGGCCGCCGTGCAACTGCTGCAGCGGGTGGATCTTTCACCGGAAGGGGTGGCCTTTGCCTGCGAAGAACTGACCGGCAATCCGGCGCTGGGGCGCTGGCTGGCGCAGATCGACACCTTCCGGCGGGCCGGTCTGTATTCCCGCATCCGTGACATCCATCAGGAAAGGGGCGAGGAATTCGAGCATATCGTCGCGGATCTGCGGCAGATCGCGCCCGTGGCCGCGGGCATCCTGCGGGAGCGCTACCTGGGCAGGGCGCCCAAGCTGCAGCTGGGCGTACCCCGGGACGAGTTCTTTCTGGAACGGGTGATGGCCGCCATTGAGCAGGACAACCCCCTGCTCATGACCACTACCGACGTGGAAGCCATGCTGGTACTGGCCTTTGAACTGGTCAATGGGCGCGAGATTCCCATGCTCATGTTCAGTTATACCGGCAAATGGCGGTTGGCCGGGGCGCTGGATCAGATGGAGGCGGCGCGCAGCCGTTACCGTATTGCCCAGGCAGCCGCCAGTAACCGGATTCGTGCCCTGGCTTCCTGGCTGGTGGAGGTGGACCTTTTGGCCTACGAGGAAGTGCCCGAGGGGCTGTCGTCCCACCTGTTGGTGGAGCGGGTGGTGCTGGCACTGGATGAACTGGCCACGCTGCTGGATGACCTGTGCAGGGGCCTGCGGGAGGATCAGCCCGACGCCCAGTCCCGGGGAGATCTTCGTCGCCTGGCGGAAAACCTGGCCACGGCCCTGCGCCTGTATCGCACCGCCCACGAGGCGTTTCAGGAAGTGGGACGTGTCCATGCGGAGCTGCTCCGGACATCGGAAGCCTGGGAGGCGCTCACTTCCCGGGATCTGGATGCCTCCGAGCAGCTGCGGGTGGGACCTGGCCGTCGCGGGCTTCGTATCGTGGAAAAGGTGGTCAGCCTGGAGGAGGATGCCCGCGAGTCGGTCTGCCAGCATCTGGTGAGGTATCTGCACGGCGAGCATCTGGAAAAACGCGGGCGACGCTTCTTCACCCGTCGTGACGGTCGTCGCCGTCCCCTGACCCTGGACGGGGCCAGGCAGTTGGCGGTGGAAGTGGCCCTGGCCCTGGAACCCCATATCGGCCTGTCCCGTCCCGAGGTACAGCGGGGGGTGGGGGCGACCCAGGCCAGCTACCTGGGCAGCCTGGAGCCGGGCATGAGTGCCCAGGAAAAACGCATCCTGGGCGAGGCCATGGCCCTGGAGGTGGAGCAGGACATGAGTCGAGCCGCGGAGCGCCTGGCCCTGGCTCTGGTGAAACACTATCGGGTGAGGCTGACGGATGCCGCCCGGGACTTTCTCATCGAGACCTACGGCGCCCGTCCCCAGGTGTTGAGCATGATCTCCCAGAGCCACCTGGACGAGATGCCCCGCATCAGTCTGTTGAGCCTGCGGCCACCAGTGGTGCCCAGCCCGCGTCGGGACTGGTACCGCAGTCTGGTGCGGGCACGCAGAGTGTTGCCGGACTGATCCTGGAGACCTTAAATTCATCATTTTTCAGGGGATGAGAAACCCCATCGCTCCACCAACCTGAACAGGACCAGGGTGGTGAATAGCAGTCCCAGCACGATGACCTCCGTCTCGATCACCCGGGATACCATCCAGTAATGCAGGATGCCGCCCGCCGCCGAGACATAGGCCAGACGATGCAGCCACTGCCAGCGTACCCGACCCAGTCGTTCCCTGGCCCTGTTCACCGAGGTCAGCACCAGCGGCACCAGCATCACCCAGGCAATCAGCCCCGTCTGAAGGTGTCTGAGCGCCAGAACTTCGGCGACCATGAAAGACCATGACCCGCCCTGGATCATCACCACCCAGACCAGGACATGCAGCAGCAGGTAGGTAAAGGCCCATAACCCCATGGCCCGGCGCACCGCCGGGAAGCCCGGCCAACCGGTCAGCCGGAAGGCGGGTCCCAGGGCCAGGGTTGCCAGGAGCAGGTACAGTCCCCAGCGCCCCAGTTCATGCAGCAGTCGCTCTTCCGGCACCACCCCCAGCATGCCGGTCTGCCAGGCAATGCCGAGCCATGACAGGGGCAGGGCGGCGCCAATGAACAGGATCACCCTGAATCCCCGGATGAATCGCGGTGAGGCCGACCCCATCAGAAATGGCGGCGCAGGTCCATGCCGGCGTAGAGATCCGCCACCAGTTCCCCATAGCCGTTGAACAACTCCGTACGACATCGCCCGCTTTCACCGATGCGTCGTTCCGTGGCTTGCCGCCAGCGCGGATGGCGGACTTCCGGGTTCACGTTGGCATAAAAACCATACTCGGACGGTTGCCGGGCGGTCCAGGAACTGACGGGTTGATCCTCTTGCAGGTGAATGCCGACGATGGACTTGATGCTCTTGAAACCGTATTTCCAAGGCACCACCAGCCGCAGTGGGGCACCGTTCTGATTGGGCAGTATCTCTCCGTACATGCCCACGGCCAGCAAGGTCAGCGGATGCATGGCTTCATCGATGCGAAGACCTTCACGGTAGGGCCAGTCCAGGATGCGACTGCGCTGACCGGGCATCTGTTCGGGATCGTGCAGGGTTTCAAACACCACATACCTGGCGCGGGAAGTGGGCTCAAAGCGTTTGAGCAGATCACCCAGGGGAAAACCGAGCCAGGGGATCACCATGGACCAGCCCTCCACGCAGCGAAGACGATAGATCCTTTCTTCCAGGCCATGGGGTGCGAGGATGTCCTCCAGGGCTAGGCGGCCGGGTTTGTCGACTTCACCGCTGACCACCACGGACCAGGGATGGGTCTGTAGCCGATGGGCATGCCGTTTCGGGTCTTCCTTGCCGGTGCCGAATTCAAAGAAATTGTTGTACCCGGTGGCCATGGCGTGATCGGTCAGCGGCTCGTCCGTGGAAAAGGGGCTTTGAACGGCATCGGCCATCCCCGCTTGCCAGGCTGGAGCGGCCGACAGGCCCGGTGCCGCCGCCGCCAGCAGCAGACCTCCGGCCTGTTGCAGGAAGCGTCGTCGCTGGGCATAGACCGCCTGGGGCGTGATCTCCGAAGCCGGTGGGATCGGGTATTTCAAGCCAACCATTTTGAACTCTCTTGACCCGGCTGAAGGTCGCTTTTTTGATGCGGCTCATGGCTTTGATGCATGAGGGGCGATTTTGGTTGCACGGCAAGGGAAACAGGTCTATTTCTAGACTTATTCTAAAATAATATCATCGACGCGAGTCAACGGGAGAAAGTCATGAAACGTATTGTGCAATCCCTTCGCAAAGCCCTGCCTGTGGCGGTGCTGGTCTGTGTCGCCGGCAGTGGGGGTGTTCAGGCCGCCGAATTTGAAAGCTACAAGCGTTATTTCGAACCCCTGCCAGCCTTGCCGCCACTGCCGTCCAACAACTCACTGACCCCGGAGAAGGTGGAACTGGGCAAGATGCTGTTTTTTGAACCCCGCATCTCCGCCAGCGGGGTGATCAGTTGCGCCACCTGTCACAATCCGGCACTGGGCTGGTCCGATCGCATTCCCAGAGCGGTGGGGCACGATGGCCAGGTCGGAGAGCGCAACACCCCCACGGTCCTCAATTCCGGTTTCCTGGAGGCGCAATTCTGGGATGGGCGCGAGCCTGACCTGGAGGGGCAGGCCCTGGGGCCGATCCAGGCCGAAATCGAGATGGCCATGGAACTGGATGATGCCCTGGATCAGTTGGCACGATTCGATGTCTATCAAGAGCGCTTCAAGGAGGCCTTTCCCGGTCAAGCGGATCCGCTGACCGCGGAGAATGTGGCCAAGGCCCTGGCCAGCTTCCAGCGTACCCTGAACACGCCGAACTCGCCCTTTGACCGGTACCTGCGAGGGGACGACAACGCCATGACCGAGCAGCAAAAGCGCGGCATGGCGAGTTTCGTGAACAACGGTTGTATCGCCTGTCACCGGGGTGCCAACTTCTCCGACAGTCGCTTCCACCGTTTCGAGTTGCCCGGCTCCACCGATGAAGGGCGTTTCGTGGTGACGGGGGAGGAGCGTGATCGTTTTGCCTTCCGTACCCCTACATTGCGCAACGTGGCGGTGACCTATCCCTATTTCAACAACGGCAGCGTGGATAACCTCCATGACGCAGTGCAGTTGATGGGCGAGCAGATGCTGGGCCGCAAGTTGGAACAGCCGGTGGTGGATGACATCGTGGCCTTTCTCCATGCCCTCACCGGAGAGATGCCCCGGATCACGTTCCCATCTCTGCCCTGAGCACCTGACCCCGCCGTATTGATGCGGGAGGCGTGTCCGGCAGGCTCATGGCTTGCCGGACTGATCGCTTAGAAGTTCAGTTGGAGAGATACGGCGGTTCGTGTCTCGCGGCGGTTGGCGGGCCAGCTGGTGCTGTCATCGCCGCGACCGGTAAAGCCGCTGGCCAGCAGATCATCCACATACAACCCGATCTCCGCCTGCTCTCCCAGGGATCTTCGCAGGCCCAGACGCAGGAAGCCGTCGCCGGCGCCCAGGGGCGCGGCCATTGGATCGTCCAGCCATTTCACATCGGCATGGTGGTAGTACTGGAACGACAGGGTCCAGGTATCGTCGGGTGTGTAGTAACCGGCAAGATTGAAGATATGGTCCGGAACCGAGTCTGCATGGAGCCTGGTATCCGGTCCGGCGCTGCGGCTGCCCAGCAGGGACAGTCCTCCGCTCAGGCGCAAGCGGGAATTGAACCGGTAGTCGACCTGCATCTCCACTCCCTGGATGGTCAGTTTGCCCAGATTGCTGATGACAGCGGTGAAGTCCGCGGGCATCTGCCCCAGGGGGATCTGGATCAATCGATCCACCTCGTTGTGAAAGACCTTGATGTCCAGGCTACCACGGCCATGATCAAACAGCAGGTGACCGCCCAGTTCCAGGGATTGGATGACCTCGGCCCGGATATGCTCATCCGCGATGAAGGTCAGACCGCCTTCGCCGGGCCGAATCCCGATCGGGGTGGGGAAGACGGCCTCAATCTCCGACTCGATGAGGCTCGGGGTGCGTATGGCACGGGAGGCCACCAGGCGCAGGCTCAGGTCACTGGTGGGGAGGAAGATCAGGGCTGTCCGCGGCATGAATTCATCCCGGATCAGGTCATTGGCCTCATACATCCCGCCCAGATTCAACAGCCAGCGTTCCGCGGGTATCCATTCCAGGTTGGCGAACAGACGCTGATGCGATTTTCCACAGTGCCGCCGGGCGTATTGAAATAATAGGTTGAACGGGCGGTGTCCTGGCGCAGTCCACCTCCCCAGACCACCCGGGTCCGGGGCTCCAGTTGACGATGCCATTCCACTTCCAGGTCATGCCGGCGGTTACGTACCCCCTGATCCACATCGACCCGCAGGCCGGAGGCCGGGTCTCGCAGTGGGTATTCGTCGATCAGTTCATACTGTTCAAAGTAATACTGCAGGCGATAGCCCGCATCAGGATCGGCATGGCCCTCCAGAACGGCATGAAGATGAGCGTATTCAAAATTCAGTGTTCTGGAGGGAGGCTGCGGGTCA
>NZ_AGBG01000014.1:0-76570 GCF_000225005.1 Ectothiorhodospira sp. PHS-1
AGCATCAAAGGTGTTAATGAAAAAAAAATATCTAGTGGCGCGTTGGTGGCAAGTTTGGGAGGCATCGAGGTGGTTTATATTGTTGCGTTGTTGGTTTTGGGTGCGGTGGTGCTTTACGCTTTATATAAAGATTACAACATAAAAGGAAAGTATAAAGATTATGAGCTTGTATTGGAGAGAAATTAGTTATGCCTGATTCTTAAAAAACGCTTCAAGACGGATTCGCAACGCGTGGTATTTTTACAATGCGTTGATTTTACTGGTTTAGGCGGTATGCGGAAGTATCGTGTTGCGTGCTAACCATTTAAGCGGGCGTTGGAATCATGAGCACTGAAGGTACGCCGCTTCAGAGGCTGGAATACATCGGTTTTAGAGCCGTGGGAGCTTGGTCGCTCGAAAATGGGTGGACACTGGGACATGCATGATTTAAAAAGCGAACTCTAGATGAATTGCTTAGCTGGTTAGTCAGGAGATAGTGTTGATCACGCTGTCATAGCGCATATATGGAATAGAAAGCTGTCTACTCGGCGTTGCAAATTGATAGGTGGGATATTTTGGCAATAGGACTTCTGCCACATCTGTATGGAGTGGCTGGTCTTGAACGCGTGATGACGGTATTGCGGGTGGTCAGGTAACAATCGGTGGTCGGAACAGTCGCCTTGCTTCGCTGATACCCTTCACGAACTTGCGCTCGAATGTTGCGACAGTCTGTTTCAGCTTCTCTACCGAGCCAAGCATGACAGGTGTTTCTATTATTAACCCGGCAATCAAAAAAATTACTTGACTTCGTTTTTAATCTTTAAAAAATTGGCAACTTACAACAGGCGATACAGATATGAATGGTTGCCGGGTTAATATCGCCTCACCACGTAGGTGGTCTATCAGGCGATGGGGGTCAAGATGGAGGCGTTCCAGGATGGGCGGTGCGGCCGCGTGGATGGAGCCGCGTTTGCCTTCACGGATTTCCCGACCGGCCCAATCGACCAGTTCCAGATAGTCGGGGAGGGTGAAGCCAATACTGTTGGGGTGCGGGTCATGGCGTTGTGGGACCAGTCTCATCAAAGGGATGGGGTTGATGGGAACCTCATCTGTCTGCTTTGTCTGCTTCGGTGCCATGTCGCGTATGCGTTGCTGGATGGAGGTGAAGTCGGAGGCTTCCGGGGTGTCGGCCATCTTGGCACGTACCGGGTTGAGGTCCACATAGCTCATGCAGGCCAGTACGGCGGCATCATCGAGTAGGGCTTGGCTTTTGAAGCGACTCTCCCAGAAATGGCCCTTGCAGTGGTCTTCTTCGTTGGCCCGTCTGGCCAGGTATTCATTGAGGCTGCGCATGAACCAGGAGATGTCTGTCAGGCGTTCGCGCCAGGTTTCGATGATTTACTCGGCCTTGATATTCTCGGTCTTGCTGGTCGTTTCACCACGCTGGTAGCGGGTGACCAGCACTGGCACACCGTAGAGTCTTCCCCAGTGTTCAATGACTTTCTCAGTATCCCACTGCTTGGCTGTGCCCTGATCGATGCGCAATACCAAGTGATAGTGGTTGGACATGATGGCATAGGCGCAGATCTCGATGGCGAAGGTATCAGCGAGTTCACGCAGGCGTTGGGTCACCCAGCTTTTGCGGTGTTCGTGGTTCTTACCGGTGAGGGAGTCTTCGCCACAGAGGAAGGCACGGCGGACACAGCGGGATATCGTATGGTAGTAGGGAGTGGTTTCGGGGCAGATGAGTTGATGTCTGGCGCGGGTCATGGGTTTCCTCCTTGAAAACAGATCCCGATGTTGTCCCTAGTCTAGTTGTGTGTAGTATTCAGTCAAGAGAAATGATGGCTGTCCCGGTTCTGCCCGATCAGTTCATGCCCATGCCGGACGTACACAAACGGTTGTATACGACCGCTTTCAGCGGCGTATGAACCTGGCGTTATGGCTTGTCTGTCTTCTCGCGTGAAAGCGCCAGATCATAGACTTCGTTTCGATTTCTTTTGCCGACGGCAAGAACGGTGACCGTGACAGTGGTATCTGATACCGAATAGACCAACCGATATCCAAGTTGACGCAGTTTGATTTTGTACAGGTTGATTCCTCCACTAACTGCTGCGGAAGGCACATGCGGATTGGAAAGCCGCTCTTTGAGTTTTTTAGCGAAAAGCTCTCGCACATTAGGACCGAGCTTTTTCCATTCTTTCAGAGCACTTTTCTTGAATGCTAGCTCATAGGTCATCCAGGTTGACCTTTATGCTTTCTTCGTCCATGCGGCTCTTGGCAATTTCCAGCAGCTCTTTATCTTCTATAAGATCCATCATGGCTTCATAGGCTTTGGCGGGGATACAATAAAACGCGGGCTCATTCCTGTTAAGCACAGCAATGGGCATGCCTTCTCCGCTAGCCACGACCTTCATGGGGTTGGCTTTCAGTTCGGAGATACTGGCCACCACGTCAGTAAGGATTTGATGCGTCATGGTGACACCCTGGGTCAATTGAAGTGAGACCTAATAATGGACCTATTAAGTAGTCCTGTATAGCCATAATCGAATAGCCGCGGGTTTTCCCCGGCCTCTACAACACCCCGCATGCGGGTCCGCACGGGGTGTTCGGGCCTTCAAACAGAGGTTTATTTCTTTCATGAAACATCGACTGATCCAAACCCTTTGCACGGCCGTCATCGCGGCGCTGATGCTGATCATCCCGGAGGCCAATAGCTGCACCCGGGTGGTGTACCTTGGGCCGGAGGACCGTATCGTTACCGGTCGCAGCATGGACTGGAAGCTGCCGATGGTCAGCAATCTCTGGGCATTTCCCCGCGGCATGGCGCGGGACGGTGCCGCCGGCCCGCGTTCGGTGCAATGGACGGCCACCCATGGCAGCCTGATCGTGTCGGGCTACGATATTTCCACCGCCGATGGCATCAACGAGGCGGGTTTGGTGGCCAACCTACTGTGGGAGGTGGAAGCCACCTATCCCGAAGACGATGGGGCGACGCCGCGTATCTCGGTCTCGGTGTTCCCGCAATACCTGCTGGACCGTTATGCCTCCGTGGCAGAGGCGGTGGCCGACCTGCGCGAAAATCCCGTGCTGGTGGTGTCGGGTGAGGTGCCGGTGGGGCCGCCGGGGCGCGAGGCAACCGTCCATGTGTCGCTGTCGGACGCCGGTGGTGATAGCGCGGTCATCGAGTTCATCGCCGGCGAGATGGTCATCCACCATGACCGCGCCCATCAGGTCATGACGAATGAGCCGACCTACGAGCGGCAGCTTGCGATCCTCGAATATTGGCAGGGCGTGAACCCGCGGGAGTTCATGCCCGGCACGGTACGCGCCACCGATCGTTTCGTGCGGGCGCATTTTTATGTGAACGCGGTGGTGCAAAGCGCCGACCCGCGCATTGCGGCGGCCTCGGTGTTCAGCGTGATCCGTCAGGTGTCCGTGCCCTGGGGTATCAGCATCGCCGACCAGCCCAACCTTTCGACCACCCGCTGGCGCGTGGTGGCCGACCACAAGCAGCTGCGTTATTACGTTGAATCCGTACTTTCGCCCAGCGTCTTCTGGGTGGATCTGAAGAATCTCGACCTTTCCGCGGGCGCGCCGGTGCGCAAGCTGGACTTGGGTGTGGATATGGAGCGCATCCTCTCGGGCGAGGTGTCGGATGCCTTCGTGCCGGCCATGCCTTTCACTTTCCAGCCGGCCCCTTGACCCAGTGCGCGGCAAGCTCCGCCGTTCAGGGCGGGGGAGATAGTCGCCCCGCCCATCGTGACTGTACCTGGCTGGTGCAACGGCTCAGCGCTGGGCCCGTACCGCGGCTTCCAGTTCACCGCTCTGTATCGCGCCCCAGCCCATGACAGTCCGGACCTCCGTCGAACCGAACAGGGTCTGCAAATCCTTGGCCGGGAAGGTGGACGTGACCTGCTGCTGGTAGGACTGAAGCTGTGCCTGATCGGCTTCCGTGAACGTGCCGGCACGGCGCTTGTCGCGGATCTCGAACCATCCCGCCGGCCAAAGCGCCGGGTCCAGGGCAATGGATACTGTCTGCAGGGTAGATTTGCGCATCACCTGGAACTCGAAGCTGTCCGCCGCGTTTCGCATTCCCGCGGGCCGCAAGGTGCGTGACTCGGGGCGGCCATTGCTGAAAAGCAGGTCCATCACGTCCGCCACGCCGCCGCCTGGTGAATGGCTCAGCACCAGCAGATCATCGGCACGGGGGATTTCATTTTCAGTGTAAAGGTTCTGCAAGGCATACTGCATGGCCATGAAAGCCACGGTGGCAGGCCCGCAGGCATAGCCGTGGTGATCAAAGACATCCGCCAGGCTGACGCTGCGCGCCACGCCGTCCGGCTGAATGATGTGGATGGGCGGCAGGGCTTCCACTGCCGGGGGATAGTCGCTTGCAAGGGCACTGGGGGACATCAGGACACCCCCCGTGATCAGCATGCTCGCTACGGTGTTCATGGCCAGTCGTCGAACCGGAATCATCATCAGTTACCTCCAAGGGAATCAAAAGACGTATCTTGCCCCCAGACGGATATCCCGCCCTGGTTCCAGGGTGGACAGTTCGTTCTGACTGAGGGTGGTGTGGCGGCTGTAGCTCTTGTCGAACAGATTGCGCACGGCCAGATCAAAGCTCAGATTGGACAGACCGGCCGGCGTCCAGACGGCGGCCAGGTCATGGGTGGTGTAACCGGATTTTTCGATGAATACCGTCTGGTCGGCCGGCACATCCGTGAGTCTGCCCACCGCCGTCAGTCGATAGGTCAGTTCCAGGCCGTCCTGGGGCAGGTAGCCCAGATCCAGGATCAGGCGGTCGCCCTGGGGAGCGCCGAAGCGAGCCAGAAACTGGGGTTGGCTGGGTAACCCGTCGGTGTCCAGGCGCATGAAGCCGATACCCCCCGTGAACCGGCCCGCCGCATAGGCCGCCCGGATTTCATACCCTTTGAAGGTGGCTGTCTGGTCCGAATTGTAGAGTTCGGTGACCGGACGCCTTCCCAGTCCTCCGCTGCCCGGCTGGTCAAAGAGAATGGCGTCCTGAATCCGGTTCTGGAACGCCAGGGCTTCCATGCGGATGGATGCGCCTCCCGCGCCCAGGCCTTCCCATCGCACGCCGGCCTCTCCCTGACGGGAGACTTCGGGCGCGAGTCGGCCATCGGCACTGCCATTGATCAGGGCGCCTTCCACCACGTTGCCGGCAAAGTGGATGGGAATGGTCCCGGCCCCGCGAGCGGACTCACCATAGCCACCAAACACCGTGAAGCCACCGCCCAGTCCCGTCTCGCCCGACAGGTTATACGAGGTGGCGGTATTGCCCGTACGCGTGGTGTTGTTGCGGAAACTGGCCTCGAAATCGTCGTGGCGTACGCCGAAGGAGAGCCGGGTATCGGCGAACTGCACGCGGTTTTGCAGGTATATCCCCTGGTTTTCATAACGGTTGCGCCGGTCCCCGCGCCCCTGCCGATGATTGGTGCCCCGGTCCCGCAGTTGATCAATGCCAACGACCAGACCGCCCTGCACGGCATCGCCGCCGTAATGGAAGGTATTTCGAAGGTCATAGCCCTGGCCGTCACTGGTGAAGCGTTCCACCAGATCGGAGGGTGTCTTGCCCTGCCAGCGGTTGGTGCTCTGATAGAGGTTGAGCTTTAGATCCACCAGTGGTGCCGACGGATTGAAGCGATAATCCAGCGTGTGCTGCTCCCTGAGCAGGGTCTGGTGGCGGGGTGGCCGTGTGCTGAGGTCATCGGGCTGCATCTGCCAGGGATAGTCTCCCCGCTGCTGGAACTGAAGGCCGCTGGCCTCGTGACGTTCCGTCCCCAGACGCAATTGGTGATCGGGCATGCCCAGTGCGCTGAGTTTGAAAAGATAGGACTCATCCCGTCCCCCCGAATACGGTGTGCGGTCGCCTTCCCCCGTGCGAAGGTCATCATGATCGTGCCAGGACACATGGCCCAGCAGGCCGACGCCCTGTCCCGCCAGTCCATATAGGCTGGCGCTGGCTCGCGTGCCCTTGTCGGCGCTGGCATAACCGGCCCTCACGCGGGCGCCCAGTGGCTGATCCGGTCTCAGCCGATCCTGGGCATCCACGGTTTCAAACCGGATGCTGCCGCCGAGGGCCCCATGCCCATCATCCGCGGCGGGAGGGCCGGGCTGGATGTCGATCCGCTTGAGAATGTCCGGGTCCACATTGCCCAGACCACCACGGTGGTTGTAGAGGTTCTGACCCTGGCGCGCGCCATCAACGGTGATGTTGACATTGCTGCCCTCGACCCCTCGCAGGTACAGACGCTGGCCATTGCGTACACCACCCGCCACGTCCGCGTTGACTTCGCCGCTGAAGATGTCGCGCATGTCCCGCGCCTGTTCCTGCTCCAGACGTTTGACGCGCTCGTCGATTCGCTGCTCCTCCACTGTGACGGTAGGTAGCCAGAGCACTTCCTGGGCCTGAGCCGTCGTGGCGCCCAGGGCGAGCAGGATGCCCGCCGTGATTCGGGATGGCGTGATCGGGCCGTGGGAAAAATCATGGGGAAACGTGGGCTGAATCCGCTTTTTCATGGGAGTAAATCCGTAAAGGATGAGGGGTCATGATTCGATTTTAGTAATAATTATCATTATTGATTTTTTTCATCAAGTTTAATTGCGATTGATACTTAATAAAATTTGGCGGGATACCCCGGCGTCCGGGGTATCCCACCCTGCTGGTTCGGTCGAATCAGAAGCGGCTGCCCAGGCTCAGGTAGACGTTACGCCCCTTGCCCACCCGGGAAGTGGTTTCCACATCCCGGGCGTTGATGTAGGGCTGGTCGAACAGGTTGTTTACCCCGAAGGCCACTTCCACATCCTTCATGAAGGATAGGTCTCCCTG
Source organism: Ectothiorhodospira sp. PHS-1 (assembly GCF_000225005.1). Lineage (NCBI taxonomy): Bacteria > Pseudomonadati > Pseudomonadota > Gammaproteobacteria > Chromatiales > Ectothiorhodospiraceae > Ectothiorhodospira > Ectothiorhodospira sp. PHS-1. Next base: position 6,839 of record NZ_AGBG01000014.1, read on the forward strand.
GGTCCGGGGCGTCCACACGGCGTTGATGCCGGTCTGGGTGAAGGATTCGCGCACATACCAGTACTCCACACCACGGCTGGTGAGGGTCTTGGGGTTCTGATCCGGCTTGAACCAATGATTGACCGACGCCCCCAGCCGCAGGGTGGAGAGGGGGCGATAATAGGCGGTGAGGGTCGCCTTGTCGGCAAAGGCCTGGGGCGTCTTTTCACCGGTGGCCTCATCTTCAAGATTCACCCGGGAGAAACCCAGGCTGCCACCGGCCATGGGGGCATCGTAGGCCAGAGAGGCCTCGAAACCATTCCGGGAGACCCGATCCACGTTGCGGTAGGTGGCAAAGGGCGTCCCTTCCTCGGAGACGGGACCGTCATGACCGGACATCGCTTTCGTTGCTATCCCGGTCGCCAGCAGGAAAATATCCTGCTGCGTTGGATTGGCTGTCAGCGATTCATCTATAACAGCAAGGTCAAGGAAGACCGTTATTTTCGTGCCTTTGCCCGAAAAGCCTTGTCGCTGACCGGGCAAAAACCACCCATCGACCAACAATACAGCCAGTTCATCGGCCCCGATACGGCATGGTTGCGTGAAGTGCCCTCCCAGGTGTTACGCAATGGCGCGGTTCGATGGAAACAAGCCTACAGTCGCTTCTTCCAGAAATTATCCGGTCGTCCAACGATTCATGGAAAAGGTGGCGAACAAGGCGTCTGGCTGACGCGGGAGTTATTTGCTTTCGAGGATGATGGCGAAGGGGGTTATCACCTTCGGGTCGGCACGAAAAAGCACCCGCTCGGTCGGTTGCGCTACGTCGCGGATCGGCCTCATGCATTGCCCGCCTCCATCGTCATCAGCATCAACGCCGGTTAGTGGCATGTGTCATTTGCCACCGAGGATGATGTGATCCACCCGCGCCCTGCAGAGATCCAGGCCGAGTTATCGCAGTGGGATGAGGCTTCATTGCACGCGGCCACCATCGGCGTGGATCGCGGCGTGGCGGTGCCTGCCTACGCCAGCACGGGATCGGTGTATGCCTTCGACCCGGTGCAAAAGCAGCGAATGGCCCGCAAGGAACGCCAGCGCCTTCGCTGGCAGCGTCGGATGGCGCGACGTGCCAAGGGCTCATCCGGCTGGCACAAGGCCAAAAAGCGCGTGGCCCGCACCCACACCTACGCCAACAACGTGCGCAAAGACTTTGCCCATAAGACAAGTCACGCATTGGTGACGGCGCCGGGGGTGAGGCTCGTGGTCATGGAAGACCTCAAGGTGGCCTCCATGAGTCGTCGCCCGAAGGCAAAGACCGACGAACGGGGGCGCCACGCCCCCAACGGTGCCCGCGCCAAGGCGGGGCTCAACAAGGGCATCCTCCATAGCGCCTGGGGCAAGATCAGAACCTATGCCCAGTACAAGGCACCGAGAAACAACGTGTTGTTTCTCGTGGTGCCGCCGCACCATAGCTCGCAGGAATGTGCCGTTTGCGGCCACATTCATCCCGACAATCGGCCCAGTCAGAGCCGATTTGTCTGTCAACGCTGCGGGCAGACCGACCATGCCGACCACAACGCCAGCCGGGTGATTGCCCGACGCGGCGTCACAGCGGTGATCGGTCAGTGCAAATCCCATCAACAGGTAGGGGCGGTGCGCCCCGAACCGCCGCCCCCGGACGGCTACGCCGGTGGAGATCAGGGTCAGTCGCAGAAGGGCAAGCGCCCAACTGCGCACCGATCATCGAAACCGGAAACCATGCCTACAACCGCTCAAGCGGTTTAGGGGTGGTAGTTCATCTGATTTATGTCTGCAACCAGGCGGTCGTCCGGGGCTGAATGATTCGCAGCAGGCTGGCCCATTCACCCCAGGGGCACGAGGGCTGGCCATGATCGTCAATGGCCAGGAGCAGGTGTCCGTGAATGTCGTGGCATTCGATGCCCAGGATCTCACCCTGATAGCCGGGTTTGCGGACGATCCAGATGGTTTCCACGACCTCCAGTGCCAGGCTCAGCCTCGCGTCCGGTCCCTGGCCCAGTTCCAGGCTGTTTTCCCGGATATTCGCTTCCCGCAGAGGGCCCGTCGTGCGCTGGCAGGCACCGGCATTGGATACCGAAAGACGCAGACTCATGGGCAGATCCTGTGCCTGCAGGCATTCGGCGAGCAGATGCAGGGCCTCCGGTCTGGCCCGGACGGCGTAGCCCGTGCCCAGGGTTTCCAGCAGCCGGGTCCTTGGCAGGTCGGCAATGCCAGGGACTTCATTCACCGGAAGATCGCCCGGCATCTGCCACCAGAGGCGAATGCCGTCCCTTTCCAGTCGTTCCATGTAGGGGGACTGCATCTGGGGCTGGCTGTAAGGGGGCATGGGGACGCGGGTATGTTCCCGGCCCTGACGTGAGTCCAGAAAGGGCCTGATCAGGTTGGGTGCAAATCCTCCGGGGGCTGTGGACTCCAGGGCAAAGATCCGCTCGCCGTAAGCATCAAAGAACCGCAGCGATCGTGTCACGGTACCGCTTGCCCTGTCGATATCGATGGCAAAGCCGCTGTACCAGGCATCGGTATGCAGGATCATGGACTGTTGCAGGCCGAACAGATGGAGGGTGTCGTCCACCACGCGTAACTGATGGACGCACGGGGCTTGATCCAGCGTTACCCCTCGGCGGGTAGTCACGCAGCGAACGCCGGGTTGTTCAAGCAGGGTGTGGATGATGCCGAACCAGTCACGGCAGAGCCGGTGAACGCGCCGGCCGCAGGACAGAGCCAGTTGCTGGGATTCCGTCAACCCAAGGTAACTGGTGTCATGGGCGGGCGTCGCCGGGGCAGGGAAGGTGACGTGGGCGGCGGTGGTGTCCAGGGTGTGGGATGGGAACATGGGCGGGTGCCTCCCGACTCAGGCCGGATGATGGCGATGCCGCCCGCAGCCCTGACAGGCCGAGGCGCACCGCTGGCGGTTTTCAGTGGGTTGCGGGGGCTGCGGGGACGCCGGCGTGCCTTGATTGGAGGTCTCGGTTTCGGGCTGATCCTGATGGGGGGTGGGGATGTGGTCGGGGGTATGCATGGCGGCTCCGGTGTATTTGCTGGCAATAATCTAAATAATAATCATTATTATTTAAAATTGATAGTCCTTGCCGGTGTGCCCTGCTGTCCTTCCTGATCAATGGGGTCTAACGACATTTCCCACCGCAGCCACCGCACTTCTGGTTACTCCTTCGCGGCCACAGGCGGCGCCATAGAAAGATCAGTGCCGCCAGCACGATGCCTCCGGTCACCAGGATGTCGATCCAGGTGACGGAGGGGGCATGAACCAGCATGTCATGGGCTTCCATCGGCAGGGCCTCCCGGTGTTGCGGTGGCCAGGCCCGGTTTCACCCTCTGGCGAGGCCATAGGCCCACCATCAGCAGAAGGGCCAGTATCAGGACCCAGAAACCGATCATCATGGGGATGGCATCCAGGGTGAACGCCTGTCCCAGGCTGTGGATGGCGCTGGCCATCAGCAGCCCCAGGGCGGCGGGGAAGACGATGGAAAAGAGCATCCAGCCGGTGGAGTCGGTCTGTACCCTGACCATGATGGCGGTGGCCAGACAGGGGGGGTAGATGGCGAAGAACACGATCAGGGCCAGGGCCACCAGGGCGCCTTCGCTGCCTCCCATGGCCGTTCCCATGCGCTCTTCCAGGGGCCGACTGGCCCCTTCCTCCTGCTGGAACAGTACGCCCAGGGTGGCCACGGCGCTTTCACGGGCGGCAAAGGAACTGAGCAGGGCCACATTGATCTTCCAGTCAAATCCCGCCGCCCGGGTCAGGGGTTCCAGGGCCTGCCCGGTGCGGCCCAGCAGGCTGTTGTGGATGCGGGTCTCCTGCATCTCCAGGCGCAACAGCCTGCGTTCCTGATCCAGGGTGCGCAGGGCGCGATTGATGGCGCGGACATCCCGGTCACCCCCACCTGGGCGCACGAAGGGGAAATAGATCGGATCGGCCTGTTCGAAGCGCCGGTCCAGTGACTGGACAGCCTCCGGCGTGCTCAGGTTCATGCGCCTGGCCCGGTAGGCATTGGACAGACTCAGGGCCTGCATCAGCTGTTCAGGCGTCTGAAACAGGTGGGCATGGGGGTTGTCACGGATCTGGTCATGGAATTGATTCAGTGCGATCTGGGCGCGCTGTTCAAAGTTCTCTTGTTCTTCCGCTGACAGCCCCGGCAGATTCAAAAGGACGAAGATCACCACCGCCACCGCCAGCACGATGGTGCCCACCTTCTTGATGTAGAGCCAGGTCCGGTCCAGGGCGCGGCGCATGACGCCCTTGGCCGTGGGCAGGTGATAGCGGGGCATCTCCATCACGAACGGGACGGTTTCCATGGGCCGGAGCAGGGTGCGGGTCAGCAGCCAGGCCACCAGCAGGGCCACCATGATGGTGATGGTGGCGATGAAGAACATGATCAGGCCCTTGTGGTCGACGAAGAAGATGCCGATGAGCAGGGTGTACAGGGGGATCTTGGCCAGGCAGTTCATGTAGGGCACGGTGAGGATGGTGGCCAGCCGTGCCCTGGGATCGGGGATGGCGCGGGTGGCCATCACCCCGGGGACGGCGCAGCCGCCGGCAAAGACGCCGCCCAGGATCAGGGGCAGGGTGGACTGGCCGTGCAGCCCGAACCGATGCAGCACCCGGTCCAGGATGAAGGCGATCCGTGCCATGTAGCCGGAGTCTTCCAGGATGGCGATGAGGGCGAACAGGATCAGGAAGATGGGGACGTAGTTAAGCAGGGTATTGACGCTGTCCAGGAGCCACAGCCCCAGTGACCGGGACAGGGGATCGTGCAGAAAGCCCGCCGCCGGCAGCCAGTCGGCGGCCAGATTGCGGACCCCCGCCAGCAGAGGCCAGGTGTACTGGGTCAGTTCATAGCCCTGCACGATGGCCGTGTGGTAGATCACGTAGATGGTGGCCAGCAGAAACACCGGTGCCAGCCAGCGATTGAGCAGGATGCGGTCCGCCCGCTCGGTCCAGCTGATCCGCTGCCCGCCGGTGCCTGTGTTGAGGCACTGGCTCGTGAGGTCGTGGGCGTGCCGGTCCCGCATCATGATGACGTAGTCGGCCAGATCCTGGTCATGGTCCTTCTGGAACCAGTCGCGGCGGTCGCGAGCCTCCGCCAACAGTGTCTCCATGGATTCCGGCGCCAGCCCGTGCCGCAGCAGGAGCGGCTTGCCTTCCGGGTCGTTCTCCAGCAGGCGCAGGGCCATCCAGCGGTTCTTCAGGCTGTCGGGCAGCCTCTCCATGATGGCCTGGATGTGGGGTTCCAGGGCGCCATAGCGGGGCAGTCGGGCGGCGATGCGGTGCCCGCCATCCAGCAGGCCGCTGATTTCCCGTTTCAGTGGATCCAGGCCCTGACCCCGCCGGCCCACGGTCTCCACCACCGGCACGCCCAGCAACTCGGCAAGCCGCCGTGCATCGAGGGTGTGGCCCTGACGACGAACCACGTCACTCATGTTGAGGGCGCAGATCACCGGCAGGCCCATTTCCAGCAGTTGAAACGTCAGTGATAGACCCCGTTGCAACTGGGCGGCGTCCAGCACATGGATGCCCAGTGTCGGCGGCGAGTCCAGCAGGAAACTTCTGACCACCCGCTCCTCGGGTGAGAAGGCGGTGAGGCTGTAGGTGCCGGGCAGGTCCACCAGATTCAGGCGCCGATCCCCGAGATGCATCGGGCCCTGCTTCTTTTCCACCGTCACGCCCGGATAGTTGGCCACGTGCTGGCGCAGGCCGGTGAGGGCGTTGAACAGGGTGGATTTACCGCAATTGGGTTGCCCGATGAGGGCGATGCCGCCCCGGATGTCGCCGGGGCGGGCAGTGGTCAGCGGGATGGTGTGCATGCTTCAAGGCTTACCGTGATGTGAAAGGCCTCCTGGCGCCGGATGGCCACGAAACTGTCGCTGGCATCCAGGCGGACTTCCAGGGGATCGCCCAGGGGGGCGAGTCGCACCAGCTGAATCCGGCGACCGGGAAGGAGACCCATGTCCAGCAGTCGCTGGCGAATCGATCCCGAGGCGGTCAGCCGGAGGATGCGGCAGGACTGGCCGGGCCGAATCTGGTCCAGGGTCTGATCCGGTTCAGCGCAGTTCATGGACCTGTACCCAGATCACGGCCTCCTGGCTCAGGGGTTCGCCCTTGTATTCGGTCACGGGACCCGATTCCGGGGCGGCAAAGCCCCATACCCCGGCCTTGGGCAGGGCGAAGTGAAAGATCCCGTTTGCATCGGTGTGGGTGACGAAGGTTTCAAATGCGGGAGAGGGGAAGTTCAGGTGCCCTTCCTTGCGCAGGGTGTTCTTGTCCATGAGTACGTCGTGGTTCATGAACTCCACCTCGATCTCCGCGCCCGCCACCGGCTCGCCGTCGGACAGCAGTTGGGCGCTGAAGAGCATGCCGGCGTAGAGGGCGTAGGGCTTCACCAGCGGCACGATTTCGGTCGGCAGGCCCAGGGGCTTGTCCCAGTCGGAGGGTGCGCCGCCGCGATTGACGATGGTCTTGGTGAATTGCTGGATATAACCGTCTCCTTCCTCCAGATAGGGGGCCGGCACCAGGGCAAAGACGTAATCGCCATTGCGCCGGATGGGGACTTCGGCCGCAAAGGCGCGCCCCTGGTTATGGGCGCCCTGCCAGGTGATCGGCTTGAGGGTGTTCATCAGGTCCGTTTTTTGTCCCTGGTGCACCACGAAGAACTGTTCGGGGGTACCCATGTCCATCACCGCCCCGTTGCCGGCCGGATGGGTGAAGACCAGGCGGAAGGGCAGGGTGGTGGGGCTGTCATGGATGAAGGAGGGGGTGTAGAGCAGCTGGAAATGGGCTTGCGTCGGCGCGGCGAGTCCAACCAGGAAAGCCAGGCCTGCTGTCATCAGGGATCGCTTCATGAGGGAACGGCTCCTTGGGAACGAAGGTGAGGTCAGGGCAGGATACGGCTACCGGGAATCTCGATCCGGTGACCTTCACCGGCATCGAATACCGCGGTATAGGTGCCTTCGGGCTTGTCGAACTCGATTTCGCTCAGGGTGTTGAGCTGGTCTTCCAGCAGCACCCCGCCACTGCCGTCCAGCACGCGGATGGTCACGCCGGCGGCGGATGAGCCGTCGGAGAAGCCGCCTTCGCAGAGAATGGTGCCGTCGCCGTTGTCGTAGCAGGCGAACAGGGGAGTATGGGCCAGGGCCGGGCCGCCGAGCAGGCACAGGGCCAGCGTGGTGGTGGGAAGGGAGACGAGCTTCATGATGCACCTCTTGCCGTCAGGGGGTGGGACGGGACTGGCTGGCTAGCCGCTGCAAGGGCATCACTGGCTGATTTTTATAACAATAACGATTCTTTTAATTGATTACGAAGTTACTTGCATTCGGCTTTGATGCCTTTGATGACTTATGTCAAGCCGGGTCAGCGCCGCGTCCGGGATCACGCGCTGGCACGCCGCAGTGATGCGTCCATGTCCGGGGCATCGTGGTCGTCGTCAAGGATATCGCCCACGACCCGGTCGATCTGGCCATGGTGCGGGCCATCAATACCATCGGCCATGAAATGGGCCTGAAGACTATTGCTGAGTTCGTGGAAAACGAGGAGGTACTGGAGGTCCTGGGCCGGATCGGTGTGGATTTCGTGCAGGGGTATCACATCGGCAGACCCAGGCCATTGGACGAGATCGCCCCGGTCCGTGTGCTGCCCCGGTGAGGGCGGGGGAAAGGTCACTGCCGGCATTGTCTGAAGGGTGCCATACCCGGTAAGCTTGCCCCGTTTGTTCAATCCTTCCACGGGTGCCCGCAGGCCAGTGCCTTCGGGTGAAACGGGAAGCCGGTGACGTCGCCGTGGCGACCATGCCGGCGCTGCCCCCGCAACGGTAGGTGGTGAGCAGGGATCATCCGGCCACTGTGAGGTTGCGCCTTCGTTCAGGCGCGCCTCATGGGAAGGCGATCCCCAGTGTGCCCCGGCACAGCCACGAGCCCGGAGACCGGCCCGCGGAATATCTGTCACTCCATCAACATGCACGCGGGCGGCGTGCAGGAGACATTCCATGTCTGCATTCTCGGGCGCCTTCCGGGCGCGCATCCCTGCCACCATCGTCACCGGCTTTCTGGGCAGTGGAAAGACCACGTTGTTGCGCCATATCCTCGATCATGCCCAGGGACGGCGCATTGCGGTCATCGTCAATGAGTTCGGTGAACTGGGCGTGGACGGGGAGATCCTTCGCGGCTGCACCGTGGGCTGCGAAACCGAAGGGGGCGAAGAGGCCGGTCGCATCTACGAACTGGCCAACGGCTGTCTGTGCTGTACCGTGCAGGAGGCCTTCTATCCGGTCATGCAGGCCCTGATGGAGCGCCGCGACGAGATCGATCATATCCTCATCGAAACCTCGGGCCTGGCCCTGCCAAAACCCTTGGTGCAGGCCTTCAACTGGCCGGCCATTCGCACCGGCTGCACGGTGGATGCGGTCATCACCGTGGTCGATGCCCCCGCCGTCGCCGCCGGCCGGTTTGCCGCCAACCCGGAGGCGGTGGAACGTCAGCGTCGCGCAGACCCCAATCTGGATCATGTCTCCGGTCTGCATGAACTGTTTGAGGATCAACTCTCCGCGGCGGATCTGGTGCTCTTGAACAAGGGGGACCTGATCACTCCGGAGGCCCTGCAACAGGTGGAGGCGCTGGTGCGCGGGGAGATCCCGCCCCAGGTCAAGGTGGTGACCGCCGATCACGGACGTCTGGATCTGTCCCTGTTGCTGGGTCTGGGTTGTGCCGCGGAGGAGGGCATCCATCTGCGCCACGCCCATCACCACCATCACCACCATGAGGGAGAGGGTGCCGCCCACGGGCATGAACACGAACACGAGCATGGACATGACGCCTTTGATTCCGTCGTCGTCGAGTTGCCGGCGGTGGATCGGGAAGCCCTGCTGGAAGGGCTGCAGACTCTGGTGTGCGAGCATGACATCCTTCGCATCAAGGGCTTTGCCTGCCTGCCCGGCAAGCCCATGCGGCTGGTGATCCAGGGGGTGGGCCGGCGCTTTGACAGCTATTTCGACCGTCCCTGGCGGCCTGACGAGTCGCCCCGGACCCGCCTGGTCTGTATCGGCCGTGGCCTGTCGGCCGCCGTGCTGCGGGAGGCTCTGGCACCGGCGGCGCTTGCGGAACCGGCCTGATGCACCTGCTGTCGGCCCAGCCCGGCGGCTTTGTGGATGACGACACGGTCACCATCCGGCTGGATCAGTCCCCGGCGGAGATCGTCATCCTCAGCGCGGCGGATACCACCCTGGCCCTGCTGGCCAGCCATTATCCCGGCAACCCTCAGACCCCGGGGGGCGGCCTGACCGGCTACCCGAGCCTGCGCCTGGCCAATCTGCTACACCTGCGGCAACCGGCTTCCGTGGATCTCTACATGGAAAGTGTGCTGGAACGGGCACGCCTGATCATCATTGATCACCTGGGCGGGGAGTCCTACTGGCCCTACGGCACCGAGCAGGTACAGGCCCTGTGCCGGCGGCGCGGCATCGACCTGGCCATGTTCTCCGGAGATCATGTGGAGGACCCTCGCCTACTGGCCGGCAGTACGGTGGCCCCGGAGGTCTGTCGGACCCTGTGGCGCTATCTGCGGGAAGGGGGCGGGGCCAATGTCCGGGCCTTTTACCGCTACCTGGGCGCCACCTTCTTCCAGTTGCCCCTGTCGGTGCCGCCGCCCCGGCCTCTGCCCGCCATCGGGATCTTTCACCCGGAGTTGGATGTGGGCACGGTGGCGGCCTGGGAGGCCCGCTGGATTCCCGGCGCCCCCCGGGTGGCCCTGCTGTTTTATCGTGCCCATTTGCAGGCGGGCAATATCCAGGTGTTCGACGCCCTGTGCGGGAGTCTGCTGGCGTGTGGTCTCAATCCCCTGCCTCTGGCCCTGATTTCCCTCAAGGACCCCCTGTGCCTGGACACCGTGCGCCGCCTGTGCCGGGAGCAGGCCGTGACTCTGGTGCTCAACAGCACCGCCTTTGCCCGGGGCGGGATGGAATCGGTCGCGGATACGCCATTGCTGGACGATGTCCCGGTGGTGCAGATACTGCTGTCCGGCGGCAATGAAGCGGCCTGGGAGTCTGATCCTCACGGGCTGCAGCCCCGGGATATCGCCATGCAGGTGGCATTGCCGGAGATGGATGGCCATATCATTTCCCGGGCGGTCAGTTTCAAGGGACTTCAGCATCGTTGTCCCCATACCCAGAGCGATGTGGTTCACTATCAGCCCCAGCCCGAGCGCATCCGCTTTGTGGCCGAGCTGGCCCGACGCTGGTGCCGCCTGCGGACCCTGGACAATGGCGACAAGCGGCTGGCGCTCATCCTGGCCAACTATCCCACCCGGGAAGGGCGTCTGGGCAACGGCGTGGGACTGGACACGCCCCAGTCCGTCATTGTCATTCTGGAACGGCTACAGCAGGAGGGCTACCGGCTCGGACCCATTCCCGAGAACGGCGATGCCCTGATGGCGTTGCTGCGCCGGGGCATCACCAACGACCCGGATCGCTGGCCCGCACGCACCGCCTGGCAGAGTCTGTCCATGCCGGATTACGAGGCTTTCTTCGATGACCTCCCCGAGGCCTGCCGGGCGGCGGTCCTGTCCCGCTGGGGGGCGCCGGACCAGGACCCCATGGTGCGCCGGGGGCGGTTCATGATCGCCGGGTTGCGTTGCGGCCACGTCTTCATCGGCATTCAGCCTCCCAGGGGATACCACCTGGACATGATGGCCAACTACCATGATCCGGATCTGGTGCCGCCCCACTACTATCTGGCCTTTCATGCCTGGCTGCGCCGTCGTTTCGATTGCGATGCCGTGGTGCATGTGGGCAAGCACGGCAACCTGGAGTGGCTGCCGGGCAAGAGCGTGGCCCTGAGCCGGACCTGCTGGCCGGACCTGATCCTGGGGCCCATGCCCCATCTCTATCCCTTCATCGTCAACGACCCGGGGGAAGGCACGCAGGCCAAGCGCCGCGCCCAGGCGGTGATCATCGATCACCTGATGCCACCTCTGACCCGGGCGGAAAACTACGGTCCCACCCGGGATCTGGAACGGCTGGTGGACGAGTATTACGAAGCCCTGATGCTGGACCGGCAGCGGGCCGGCGTGCTGCGGCGGCGGATTCTGGAGATGATCCTGGCCCAGAACCTGCACCAGGACCTGGGACTGGAGGCGCCCCGCTGCGAAGCGGACGAACAGCGCCTGCTGAACCGTACCGATGCCTATCTGTGCGAACTCAAGGAAAGCCAGATCCGGGACGGTCTGCACGTGTTTGGCCGCTCCCCGACGGGGCGCCAGGCGCTGGATACGCTGCTGGCTCTGGCCCGCTATCCCTCCGGCGATGGCCAGGGAGGCAACGACAGCCTGATTCGGGCCTTGTCCCGGGATCTTCTGGGGGAGGGTTTCGATCCCCTGGACGCCCCCTGGGAGGCGCCCTGGCAGGGCCTTCGCCCACCGCTGCTGGTCGGAATCAGTGATGCCCCCTGGCGGCATCAGGGGGATACCCGGGAACGCCTGGAGTGCCTGGCCCTTCAGATCCTGAGCCAGGGGCTGCCCGTGGACGAAGGTGGCTGGTCGGCCACCCGCCCGGTACTGGAACGCATCCATCAGCGGCTACGACCGGCCCTGGAGGCCTGCGGTCCCCAGGAATTGTTGCAGCTCACCCGGGGACTGGCGGGGCGTTTCGTGCCTCCGGGGCCCAGTGGCGCCCCCAGCCGGGGGCGTCCCGATGTCCTGCCCACCGGACGCAACTTCTATTCCGTGGATGTTCGCGCCGTGCCCACCCCCACCAGCTGGATGCTGGGCCTTAAATCCGCCAATCTGTTGGTGGAGCGCTATCTGCAGGAGGAGGGAGACTATCCCCGGGCCGTCGGTCTGTCGGTCTGGGGCACGGCCACCATGCGCACCGGGGGCGATGACATCGCCCAGGCCATGGCCCTGATCGGCGTGCGCCCCCGCTGGGCGGCGGGCAGTCATCGGGTGACGGATTTCGAGATCCTGCCCATGTCCGCCCTGGACCGCCCCCGCATCGACGTGACCCTGCGCATCTCCGGGTTCTTTCGCGATGCCTTCACCAATGTCATCCGCCTGTTCGATGCCGCGGTGCAGGCGGTGGCCGGGCTGGACGAACCGGAGGCCGTCAATCCCATCCGCGCCCGTATCCTGCGGGAGACCCGGGCGGGTGTGGCGCGGGGGCTGGACCCGGATACGGCTCGCCGACGGGCGGGACTGCGCATCTTCGGCGCCCGGCCCGGTGCTTACGGTGCCGGGCTGCAAGGACTGATGGAGAGCCGGCAATGGCGGGACGACGGGGATCTGAGCGAGGCCTACGTGAACTGGGGGAGCCATGCCTACGGCACCCGGGACCAGGGGACCGCCCTGCCCGATGTCTTCCGGCAACGACTGACAGGGATCGATCTGGTGGTGCAGAACCAGGACAATCGGGAACACGATCTGCTGGATTCCGATGACTATTACCAGTTCCAGGGTGGCATGAGTGCGGCCGTGCGCCATCTGAGCGGACGTCAGCCCGCGCTCTTTTTCGGGGATCACAGCAATCCCCAGGCGCCCAGGGTTCAGTCCCTGGCCCAGGAGATCAGCCGGGTGATCCGGGCCCGGGTCACCAATCCCAAATGGATCCAGGCGATGCAGCGCCATGGCTACAAGGGGGCGGCGGAGATGGCCGCCACCGTGGATTATCTGTTTGCCTATGATGCCACCGCCCGGGTGGTGCGGGATGATCAGTATGCCCGGGTGACCGACGCCCTGATCAACGACTCCCATAACCGGGCCTTTCTGGAACAGCACAACCCGGATGCCCTGCACGAGATGTGCGAGCGCCTGCTGGAGGCCATGCAGCGTGGCCTGTGGCAGGCGCCGGGGGATTATCGTGAGCAGCTGGAAACCCGGTTGCTGGAGAGCGAGGCCCGTTGGGAGGGGGCATGAGCGTGCAGATCCCGACACCCCAATACCCGTTTACGGCCCTGGTCGGGGTGCCCCGCCTGCGGATGGCCCTGTTGCTGGCGGCCATTGATCCTCTCATCGGCGGAGTGCTGATCCAGGGACCCCGGGGATCGGCCAAGACCACCAGCGCCCGTGCCCTGGCCCAGCTGCTGTCGGAGGGTTGCTTCGTCAATCTCCCCCTGGGGGCCAGTGAAGAACAGTTGCTGGGATCGCTGGACATCGAAAGCGCACTCCAGCATGGCCAGGTGAACTTCCGCCCCGGCCTGCTGGCCCGGGCCCATCAGGGGGTGCTGTATGTGGATGAGGTCAATCTGTTGCCGGACGTGCTGGTGGACCAGTTGCTGGATGTGAGTGCCGGTGGCGTCAACCGGGTGGAGCGGGATGGCATTTCCCATCAGCACCCGGCCCGGTTCGTGCTGGTGGGCACCATGAACCCGGAGGAGGGCAGGCTACGCCCCCAATTGCTGGACCGTTTTGGTCTTTTCGTTACCCTGGACGGGGGGATCGATCCCCCCACTCGGGAGGCCATCGTGCGCGCGCGGCTGGCCTTTGAGATGGACCCGCATGGCTTTGTCCTGCGCCATGATCAGGCACAACGGACATTGCTGGAGCGGCTCTGCCGGGCCCGTGATCGACTTGAAAGTCTGGTGTTCGAGGATGATTTGCACCGGCAGGTCAGCCGGTTGTGTTTCGAGGCAGGGGTGGAAGGGGTGAGGGCGGATCTGGTCATGCTGCGTGCCGCCCGTGCCCACGCCGCCCTGGCGGCACGATCCCGGATAGAGGAACAGGACGTGCAGGCGGTGCAGGCCCTGGTGCTGGACCACCGGCGTCCGCCGGCCGGCTCCGAGTCTGTGGAGGTTCCGCCTCAAGGCTCGCATGCCGCCGAGCAGAGGCGTCCGCCTCCTGCCGGGGCGACGATGGAATCGGAGTCCACGGAAACGTCCCGTGGCCAGGATCCGGAACCGGATCATGATGATGAATGGGGCGTACTGCCGCCGGAGCCGGTGGCCTACCGGCCATGGGATGTTGCGAGGCCCTTGCCGGTAAAAAAGCCCTGACGCACCGTCGGGCACCCGGACAGGTGCCCGACGGGCGCGGTGACAACCCCGGTCGGCAGCGTGAGTTCTCCCGCCTTGAGCCGGGGGTCATCCACTGGCACCGCAGCCTGATCCACAAGGGGCATGGCCCCCTGACCCGGGACGCTCTGGTTTATCGTCGCCGCCGGGGGCATGGTGACATGCTCTATTGTCTGGTGCTGGATTGCTCCGGTTCCATGCTGCGTCGGGACAAGCTGGCCCTGGCCAAGGGACTGCTGTCCGCCTGGGTGCATCAGATCTATGTTCTGCGGGGGGAACTGGCGGTGATCGGGTTTTCGGGCAACGGGGCGCGGGTACTGCAGCCTCCGGCCCGGGCCGCCGTCTTCAACGAGGACTGGATTGCCCCTATTGGCGGCGGTGGGGGAACGCCGATGGCTTCCGGCGTGGCCCTGGCGGACGCCCTGCTGTTGCAGGTACGCCGCCGGAACCCCGACAAGCGCATCGGTCTATGGTTGCTGACCGATGGCCGTACCCACCGGATTCCCCCCAGGCCCGTGCATGCCGATGTCTGCCAGGTGGTGGACTTCGAGACTGAAGCCGTCTCCCTGGGACGGGCGGCGAGGATCGCCCAGGCCTGGGAGTGTGCCCATGGGCACGTGAATGCCCTATGAGGACTGCCGCGCAGAGGCGATACGCAGATTATCCACGGCAAACAGACGACCCAGCCGCCTGCCTTCGTGGGCTTTCAGCAAGCGCACTGCGGCGTAGGTGACCAGGGGTTCGATGAGCACGATGAGCGCATAAGAACTGGCCCACAGCGCCCAGGCGCTGATCCCTGTACCTGTTCCCGCCAGCCAGAAACCCACCATCAGGGCCACGCCGCTGTAGTACATCGCATCCAGACGCAAAATCCGTCCCCAGGTCAGGGTTTCGCCCTGTTCCCGGTAGCGTCGCCCGATGGTGTAGTGGACCAGCAGCAGCGGCAGGATCAGGGAGAGGCTGTTGACTGCCCAATGCGCCAGGTCGGCAGGTTCGAAGATGAGGGCCTGCAGGAGCAATCCTAGAGCAAAGCCGAACAGTGCGGGCAGAAAGCCCAGGGTGAAGTAGATGGCCATGGCCCCGACGAAGTGAAGCTCCGATGGCCCGACGTGAAAGTGGATAGCCTCCATGAAGACCGAGAAGAAAAGCGTGGCCAGGAGAATACGCGGCCAGTCCTGTGGGCGGCGTATGAGGTGGCGTAGGTAATAGGCAAGTACGACCGCGGCGGTGGCCCCGGCAAGGATGAGTTTGGGTTGGGCAATCAAGCCTGTTTCGATATGCATGGCAGACCTCGGTCTATCGGGTTCCAGAAACCATGCGGGGGGCAGGATCAAGGCGGCAGGCAACCCGGCAAGTGCAGCGACCTGCCAGGCATGTACGCCGCCGTTCACGGTTCCCCGCCGTGTGGCGTCGTTGCTTGAGGCCGGTCTCCGGGCTTACGAGAGGAAGCTATGCTTCCGGTGAGGCGCCTTCCCATGCCGGACGCAGTATTACGCCTTCGGCACAGTGACGTGATGCCACACTTTGACTCGCCTACCGTTGCGGGGACAGCGCCGGCCTTGGCCGGTGTGTGAAATATATTCACGTCACCTGCCGCACCGGCTTCCCGATCACGACACTCGACGCCGACCGTAGGCCGGACGCACGGGTGCCGCGATCCCGACGGCACGTGCCGCCGGGTCACCTGAAGCAGCCGAAACCTTACGAACCTTGGGGAAGCAAGTCAATGTGCGACGTGTTTGTTCTCTACCGAGACAACCCGGTTGCGGCCGGCCGCCTTGGCGCGATAGAGCGCCAGATCCGCCGCTTCGATCAGTTGTCCGGGTGAGCGTGTGTCCCCCATATTCAGCGTCGCCACGCCGATGCTGACCGTGATCACCCCCAACGGGGAGCTTTCGTGGGGCAACGCCCTTTGTTCCAGCATGCCGCGAATCTCTTCCGCCAATCCAAGGGCCCTTGCATGATCAAGACCGCTGCAGACAACGGCAAACTCCTCACCGCCGTAGCGGGCCGCCAGATCGGTGGCCCGCTGGGTATGTTGCCGTAGCACGTCGGCCAGCACCTGCATGCAGTGGTCTCCCGCCGGGTGTCCATGCTGATCGTTGTAGGCCTTGAACCAGTCGATATCCAGCATCAGCAGACTCAACGGCTGGGCGAAACGGCGGGTTCTGGCCCATTCTCTTGCCAGCACTTCATCAAGGCAGCGTCGGTTGGCCAGGCCGGTGAGCGCGTCGGTGCGGGACAGTCGGGACAATTCCTGGTTGGCCTGCTCCAGCTCCGCCGTGCGCGTGGCCACCTGCTGCTCCAGATCCTGGGTCTGTCGTTCCATGCGATGTGCCATCTGCCCCAATGCCTGGGACAGCTGGCTGACTTCCTTGACCGGGGTGCGGATGTCGGGCCGGTAGGTCCAATCCCCCCGTCCGAGTCGGCTTGCCCAGCGACTCAAGGCCACCAGGGGACGGGTGACCCAGATGCTGATGAGGGTGATCAGGATCATTCCCAGCAACAGTATCCCGGCCGCCACCAGCAGCAATTGCCGTAGTAGATCCAGCATCGGTGCCATGAACTGGCTCTGGGGGATCGCCTGCACGATCCTGAGTGTCGGGCCGTCCCGGAGTGAGTAAGACACCCAGTCCACCAGATAGCGTTCGTTGCCGATCTGGTGCAGTATCCGGCCCTGTTCAGGGTCGGCTTGTCGTTCCAACAGTTCGCCCAGTTCCCTGAGCAGAGGAGAATCACTTTCCCATAGACTGATCCTGCGGGTTTCGTCACGGCTCAGGAAATAGACCGGGTCCGGGGTCGAGTTTGCCAGTAGTTTTCCGTCCGGTTCGGTGATGAAGGCCACACCCCCGGAGCGCTCCATCACTTCGGCCAACCAACGGCTGAGCTGGACGATGGACACATCGGCGGTGATCACGCCCACGAACTGGTCATCGGCCCCATAGAGGGGGGCAGACATGCCCAGTCCCATGGCGCTGTAGTCATCCGCGGGGTCATTGATGGCATAACGGTAGACCGGGTACCAGCTCATGCGCCCCATCATCTGGGCAGTCACGAACCAGGGGCGGAGTCGGGCATCGTAGTTATCATTGCCGGCATCGATCAGTTGTCCCGGACGATTGCGTTCATCCACGCGGTAGAGAGACATGACACGGTGGTTGGCGATGCTGGCCTGCAAGATCCGCAGACTGCGGTCCTCGCCCAGCGGAGGGCGGCTGGCAGCAAAATATTCCCCTTCGGGCGTGCCCGTGGAGAGAAAGGTGAGCAGGGGTTGCTGCTCCAGTTGCAGCAGGAAATTGCGGACCAGGGCTTCAGGATCTCGTGGATCGATCACGCCCTGCCGGACCTGGGCGACATTGAGGCTCACCACCTGCCGGGGAACATCGAAGAACTGGCGTACCTTGTCGTTGACCTGACTGCTCACTTCTTCCGCCAGGCGGGTCTGCAGGCGCAGGGACATCGCTTCCGCGGCCTGATAGGTAAGCCACCACTGGATGGCCACCAACAGCAACAGGCCCGAACCCAGCAGCAGGATGATGTAGCGTTTAAGCGTCATGATGCGGTGGGGTCCTGGTTTGGAGTATCCCACTCGCAAGGTTACCACGTTCGAGACCGATTCCAGTTCATGCCCAAACGATGGATGTGGTCCTGGCGGTCTGCAGCTGGTGCCTTCGGACCCCGGCCCGGGCCAGGCGGGATTGCAGGGTGGGCAGTTGTGCTTCCAGTTCAGGCACCACGGTGGTGCGCACCTCCAGGGCCACGTCGGTGGCCAGCACCCGGTACAGGCTGTCCCAGGCGGCCTCGCCGGAACCCGGCACACCCGTGATCGCTGGATAGTCTTCGGGCAGGGCCTTGATGTCCAGGCCCACCCAATCGGTGAAGGGCAGCACCCGGGCCAGACGCTCGGGATAGACGCCGGCGGTGTGCAACCCCACCTTGAAGCCCATTTTTCGCACCTGGACCATGGCCTGTGCCAGGCCGCCCTGCAGGGTGGGCTCGCCGCCGCTGAACACCACGGCATCCAGCAGCCCGCGGCGCCGGGACAGAAACGCCGTCACCTGGTCCCAGCCTATCGGCGCATCCGTCCGTGGCGGCTGTAGCCGGGCGTTATGGCAATACCCGCAGCGCCAGGGGCAGCCCTGGCAGAAGATCACGGCCGCCAGCTCACCGGGATAGTCGATGGTGGTGAGGGGTGTCATTCCCCCCACCCGCAGCGATTCAGCCGCCGTGGCCGGCACGGTACATTCAGCGGTTTGCATGGCCCGTGACGCCGGGTTCCTCGAAGTAGCGGCGCTGCGCGTGTTCCGACTGCTTGCCCTTGTTGAAGGCGGACACCGGGCGGTGATACCCCATGACCCGGGTCCAGACCTCGCAGGGAGTGCGTTCCTCGTCGCTCAGGGTGATGTCGGCGGAGATTGGGGGATTCGTTTTCATCATTTTTGTGATTTCCTTGAAAAGGGTGGGGTACGACTCAGGCCACCGCGGCGGCCTGGGCCTGTTTGCGGGCGATGATCTCCTGGTCGCAGTGGGGGCAGAAGGCATGCTCGCCGGCGATGTAACCGTGCTTGGGGCAGATGGAGAAGATCGGCGTGACCGTGATGTAGGGCTGGCGGAAGTTTTCCAGGGCCCGGCGCACCAGGCGCTTGCAGGCCTCCGGGGAGGAGATCTGCTCGCCCATGTACAGATGCAGCACGGTGCCGCCGGTGTAGCGGGTCTGCAGTGCTTCCTGGCGGGACAGGGCCTCGAAGGGATCGGCGGTGAAGCCCACCGGCAGCTGGGAGCTGTTGGTGTAGTAGGGGGCATCCGGGGTGCCGGACTGGATGATGCCCGGATAGCGCTTTTGATCCTCCCGGGCAAAGCGGTAGGTGGTGCCCTCGGCGGGCGTCGCCTCCAGGTTGTACATGTTGCCGGTCTCCTCCTGGAATTCCAGCATCCGGGCGCGGACATGGTCCAGCAGGCGCAGGGCCATGGCATGGCCGGCGTCGGTGGTGATGTCCTCGGCATCGTCGGTGAAGTTGCGGATCATCTCGTTGATGCCGTTCACGCCGATGGTGGAGAAGTGGTTGCGCAATGTCCCCAGGTAGCGCCGGGTGTAGGGGAACAGTCCGTCCTCCATGTGTCGGGCGATGACCTTGCGCTTGATCTCCAGGCTGTTGCGGGCCAGTTCCAGCAGCCGGTCCAGTTGGGCCAGCAGACCGGCTTCGTCGCCCCGATGGGTGAAGCCCAGGCGGGCGCAGTTGATGGTGACCACGCCCAGGGAGCCGGTCTGTTCCGCCGAGCCGAACAGGCCGTTGCCCCGCTTGAGCAGTTCCCGCAGGTCCAGCTGTAGCCGGCAGCACATGGAGCGCACCATGTTGGGCGACAGCTCCGAATTGAGGAAATTCTGGAAATAGGGCAGGCCGTACTTGGCGGTCATGGCGAACAGCCGTTCCGTGTTGTCGCTTTCCCAGGGAAAATCCGGGGTGATGTTGTAGGTGGGAATGGGAAAGGTGAAGATCCGGCCCCGGGCGTCTCCTTCGGTCATCACTTCGATGTAGGCCCGGTTGATCATGTCCATCTCCGCCTGCAGGTCGCCGTAGCAGAAATCCTGCTCCCGGCCGCCGATGACGGGCACCTGCTCCCGCAGGTCTTCCGGGCAGACCCAATCGAAGGTCAGATTGGTGAAGGGCGTCTGGCAGCCCCAGCGGGACGGGACGTTGAGGTTGTAGATCAGTTCCTGCATGTACTGCTTGACCTGGGCGTAGTCGAGCCGGTCCACGCGGACAAACGGGGCCATGTAGGTGTCGAAGCTGGAAAAGGCCTGGGCGCCGGCCCATTCGTTCTGCAGGGTGCCCAGGAAATTGACGATCTGGCCCACGGCGGAGGAGAAGTGGCGGGGCGGGGCGGCTTCCACCTTGCCCGGCACGCCGTTGAAGCCTTCCACCAGCAGGGTGCGCAGGGACCAGCCGGCGCAGTAGCCGGCCAGCATGTCCAGGTCATGGATGTGGTAGTCGCCGTCCCGATGGGCCTGGCCGATCTCCGGGGGATAGACGTGGTTGAGCCAGTAATTGGCGATCATCTTGCCGGAGGTGTTGAGGATCAGACCGCCCAGGGAGTAGCCCTGGTTGGCGTTGGCGGCCACCCGCCAGTCGGAACGGTCCAGGTATTCGCTGATGGAGGCATCCACATCCACCAGGGTCCGGCGGTCGGCCCGCAGGGCCTTGTGCTGTTCCCGGTAGACGATATAGGCCCGGGCGGTGCGCAGGTGGTTGGCACTGATCAGGGTCTGCTCCACCACATCCTGGATGTTTTCGATGTCCGGGCACTGACCCTGGGCAAAACGATGGGCCAGCACCTTCACCACCTGGGCGGTGAGCAGGGTGGCCTCATGGTCTCCGAATTCTCCGGTGGCCTGACCGGCCCGGCGGATGGCGGACTCGATGCGGGCGGCATCAAAGGGCAGACGACGGCCGTCGCGCTTGATGACTTGGGCGGGCAGGGCGGGCATTCGGGAAGGCAGGGGTTCCATGAAGACGGGATCCTTTGATGGGGCGATATATGGTGCCGCGGATTATAACAGGCACAATATTTTGTGGAAGCCCTGGGTCCCACCCCTCCGGCAAGGCCGGTCGGCGCCGCGATGGATCAGCAGATGCCGTGCCGCAGGATCAGCTCTTCGGAAAGGTCCGCCTGCAGGACATCATGGTCGTACTCGGTCAGACCCAGATGATCCAGTACACGGATGCTGACGGCCGGCCATTCACAGTCATCGCTGCCCTGCTTCACCTGGCTCAGGATATTGGCGGCCAGTTTGCTGATGGCATAGAGGTCCTTCTGGGAGCGGCCGACTTGCCGGTCGTCCAGAAATGACGGATCGTGATGCCTGAGGATCAGCTGGGTCATGGCCTGGGGAAGGTTCCATGAGCTGGCCACGTAGTAGCCGATCACCGCGTGGTTGGTCGGGTAGTGCTCTTCTTCCACCTCAGTGAAAACCCGGTCAGGATTCTGATTGGCCGCCATGAGTACGGACCGATAATCAGGATACTTGATGGCCATGATGGGGATACCGCAGTCACGAAACAGACCAAAGCTGTAGGCATCATCGGCGGGACAGGTTCGATGCAGATTGAGATGGTTTCTCAGCAGCAGCATGGTTTGCGCGGTCTGGGTGGCTGTGTCCCAGAACTTTTCCAGGGATATGCAGGCTTTGCCGGTAACGGACTGTCTCAACTTCTGGGAGGCGACCAACTGGGCGATTGAATGGATGCCCAGCAGTGCCACCGCAGTGTGGATGTCGGTGATTTGTCGGATCAGACCGAACAGAGGGGAATTCACCGTCTTCAGCACGGCGGCCGACAGGCCCACGTCCTTGGCAATGACCTGCGCAAACTGAGCGAGGCTTGCATCGGGCAGACCGCGCAATCGCTGGATTTCCGCCAGCACTTCGGGGCGTGCGGGTATCTCGAACTCTTTGAAAGCTGTCCCTTGATCCATGTTGCGGCTCACGATCCATTTCATTGCTGGTGACGAACCGTCAATGATGGATCTGGAGATCCCCGGAAATCAATGACCATTCTCGGGGGGGGGCCTCGGAATTAGCAGCCGGGGTGGTCGGCCCACAGCGTTTTTACAGGCCCGATCCGGAGCTCAAAGTCGTTCCATCACGCAGCCGGCCAGTTCCGCCGCCAGGTTATTGCCCCAGAAAATACCTTTCGGCGTCAGGGAATAACGACCGTCCCCGAGAGGGGTGAGGAGCGCCTGATCCACCCGTTGCTCGCATCGCGCCAGCAGGTCCGCGTGTGCCACTGCCGGCACCGTGTCCGGCGTCACATGGCCGAACTGGATGGCGCCGATGAATCGATACAGGGCATCATAGGGCGGACGGGTGGTCATGCCCTCGCGGTCGGTGATCCTGTCCACACTCTGGGCATAAGCCTCCAGGGACAAGGGGTTCATGAGCATCATGCCGGCCAGTCGCCCGCCGGCACCGGCCCCCAACGGCAGGGTGTCGCCGCCCTGGTAGCGCAATGCCACATACCGGTAACGGTCCCTGCCGGGCCTGACCATCTTGGTCAGTTCCAGCATCTCGAATCCCTGCCGTTGACCGGCTGCCAGAATCCGTGAAAAAAGTTGCCATTCCCGGGCCAGGGTCTGCGGAGTCTGGGTGGCATGGGCCATGTGTTCATGGGCCAGGCGGCTCTTTTCCCGGATCATCAGGGAATACAGGGAAAAACCCGCCAGATCCAGTTCGGCGATGGCATCAAGATCGAGCGCCAGTTCCTCGTCGCTCTGCAGGGGGTAGTGGTAGATCAGGTCCATGCCCAGGTTGTCCAGCCCCAGGGCGCGGAAACGCCGGATGTGCGCCTTGACCCATTCCCCGTCACCCAACCGACCCAGCAGGCGCCGGCCACGGTCATGGAAGGTCTGCACGCCCAGACTGAGACGGTTGATGCCTTCCGCCATGACCGCCCTCAGCTTGTCTTCATCCAGGTCGGAGAGGCTGCTTTCCAGGGTGATTTCCACGTCATCCGTCAGTTGAAAATGTGTCCTGAGTGCCTGCAGGATCCGCTGCAGGTCGGGCGTGGACAGGGTGCTGGGGGTGCCGCCACCGAAATACACGGCGCCATAGATGCCGTCTCGGACATAGGGGATCCTGGTGACGGCTTCCATTTCCCGGATCAGCAGATCGGCATAGCGGGACTCGGGGCTGCCCTTCATCCGGCGCATGTTGCAGAAATGGCAGATCCGGCGACAGAACGGGATGTGCAGGTAAATGGCCCTGGGGCGCGAGTCCGCCGTCCGGTTCAGCAGGTGTTCACCCAGGGTCGCGGTGCCCTCGCACAGGGGCTGCAGCGTCATGATGGCGTCATGATGGCTGCGCTTGCGCCGGGGGTAGGGCAGATCCTCGCTGAAGGCAGGCATGGACAGACCGGGCATGTCGGTGGCGATGGTGGTCATGCGGCATGCTCCCGGTGAGCGGTGGCGCAACCCAGGCCGTAGCGCATGCGGACCCAGGGGCATCCCGTGAGACTGTCCCTTTCCACCAGGCATTCCACGCCCCATGCGTGGGTGATGGTTTCGGCGCGCATGACCTGTGCCGGCGTGCCGCTGGCGACCACCTTGCCGTCCTTGAGCACGGTGATATGGTCCGCGTAGGCGGCGGCCAGATTCAGGTCGTGCAGCACCACCAGGATGGTTCGACCCCGGGCGGCGTCCACCCGCAGCAGTTCCATGAGCCGCAGCTGATGCCTGACGTCCAGGGCCGAAGTGGGTTCGTCCAGCAACAGCAGGCCCGGTTGGTCCGGTCCCGTGTCGTGGACCTGGGCCAGTACCCGGGCCATCTGCACCCGTTGGCGTTCCCCGCCGGAAAGACTGCGGTAGTCCCGGCCCGACAGGTGCCATACGCCGGTCCGGTCCAGGGCCTCGCGGACGATTCTGGCGTCCCGTTCCGGGGTGCGATGGGGCAGCCGCCCCATCTCCGCCACTTCCCAGGCGGTGAGCGGGAACGTGACCACGGTTTCCTGGGGCAGTACCGCCCGGCAGCGGGCCAGGGCATGGGGGCACCATTGGTCCAGTGTCTGTCCACACCAGGTGACCTCGCCGCTGCTGGGCCGCAGATCACCGGCCATCACCGACAGCAAGGTGCTCTTGCCGGCACCGTTGGGGCCCACCAGCACATGCACACTGCCTGGGTGGGCCTCAAGGTTGGCCTGATCCAGCAGGTACCGTCCCCCCCGTTCCACCACCAGATTGGACACTCTTGCCAGGGCCTGTGTGTTCATCCGAGCCTCCCTTTTTGCCGCAGCAGCAGCCAGAGGAAAAATGGTCCCCCCAGCAGGGATGTGAGCAGCCCGATGGGCAGCTCCGCGGGGGCGACGATGATACGGGCGAGGGCATCGGCCAGCAGGAGCAGCAGGGCGCCCCCCAGGGCCGAGGCCGGCAGCAGATAACGGTGGTCCGGGCCGATGGTCAGGCGCAGCAGATGGGGCACCACCAGCCCGACGAAACCGATGATGCCGGCAATGGCCACGGAGGCACCCACCGCCAGGGCGGCCATGACCACCACCAGGGTCTTGATCCGGTGCACGGGAAAGCCCAGATGGGTGGCCACGGACTCCCCCAGCATGAGGCCGTTGAGGGCGCGGGCTACCAGGGGCATGCAGGCCAGGGCCAGCAGGACCAGTCCCGCGCTGACGGCCCACAGGGTCCAGCCGGCGTGAGCCAGCGAACCCATGTTCCAGAAGGTGAGGGTACGCAGTTGCTGGTCGTCGGCCATGTACACCAGCATGCCGGTGGCGGCGCCGGCAATGGCATTGATGGCGATACCGCCCAGCAGCAGGGTGGCCACCGAGGTATGCCCGCCGTGACTGGCCAGCCGGTAGACCAGCCAGGTGGTCCCCAGACCACCGGCGAACGCCGCCAGCGGCAGGGTGAACACGCCCAGGGCCATGACCAGCGGGGCCAGCACGGTGGTGCCCAGCACGATCACGCTGACCGCCCCCAGGGCCGCGCCGGCGGATACCCCGATCAGGCCCGGGTCGGCCAGCGGGTTCCTGAACAGGCCCTGCAGGGCCACCCCGCTCACGGCCAGGGCAGCACCCACGGTGATGGCCACCAGCACCCGGGGCAGGCGCAGGTTGAGAATGACTTCCCGCAGGAACGGGTCATCCAGGTGTCCGGTCAATACCCACAGGACTTCCGCCGGACTCACCTCCACCGCCCCGGTGGTCAGTCCCAGCAGAGCGGCGGCGAGGACCGCCGGTATCAGGGCGATCACCACCCAGCGGGCACGGGCCGAGCGGGAGCCGGGCGCCGAGAGGGTCCCGGTGGCGGGGATTTGGGAAGCCACCGTGCTCATGCGGATGGGATATCGGTGAAGCGGGCGTCCCGGCGGGTGCGTGAATCACCCCCCAGGAAACGGGTGACCGTGAGCACGGCCTCGCCCAGCCTCGGGCCAAACCCCAGCAGGAACAGGGTGTCGCCCACATATTGCGGTACCCGCCCCAGCATGCCGCCGAAGTCCGCCGCCGCCGCCCCGGTGATCACCAGGGCATCGGGGCGTCTGGCCATGACGCCTTCCCGGGACACGGGCCGATAGCCGGCAAAGTCGGTGAAGACATTGCGTCCGCCGGCCAGACGGATCAAGGCATCCGCCTTGGTGTCCCGGCCCGCGGCCACCGCATTGCCCTGGCCGTGGGCCATCAGGGCCACCACGGCGGGCGGGCGGGGAAATCCCGCCTGCAGATCCCTGGCCCGGGCCAGGTCCTGGTCCACATCGTCGATGACCCGCCGGGCGGTTTCCGTGGCGTCCAGCCATTGTCCCAGGGTTCGCACCCTGGCCCTGAACCCTTCGAGGCTCGGTTCCCCGGGGACGGTCAGTATCCGTACGTCGGCCTCCCGGGCCCGGGTCAGCGTGCCTTCGGGTCCGGCGCTGCCGTCATGGATCAGGGCGTGGGGCCGCAGGGCCAGCAGGCTCTCGATGGTGAGGGTGTGCTGGTAGCCCACCCTGGGCAGGGCCTCGGCGGCCACCGGGTAGGTGCTGGTGCTGTCGGTACCCACGATCCGGTCGCCGGCCCCCAGGGCGAAGACGGTTTCCGTCAGTCCGCCACCGATGGTGATGAGGCGGTGCCCCTCACTCAGTCCGTCATCGGCACGGTGATGCATGGCCCACAGGCCGGTAGGCAGCCCGGTGAGGGCCATGACGCCCATCAGGCGCAGCAGTTCACGACGGTGCATGTCGACCTCGGTCGCTGCGGATGTTCAGCGGGTTCATGGCAGGGGTCTCCTTGATGTCAGAAGCGATAGCTGGCCTGGATCTTCACGTTGCGCCCCGGGTCGTTCATGGATGACAGGTGAGGGCGGTAGGTCTTGTCGGTGAGGTTGTCGATGCCGAAATCCACCCGCATCCGGTCCCGGTCCGCGCCAGGTCGCAGGGTCAGAAAGACATCGGTGAGGGTGTAGCTGTCGGCGGTGTCCGCGTCGTCCGGTACCCGGTCCTGGGACCAGGCATGGGTCACGCGGCCACCCAGGGTGAGCCGACCCTGCATGACATGCACGCCCCCTTCCAGCGCCAGGTTATCGGCGGGAATACCGGACAGGGGGCCGCCTTCGGTGCGGTTGTCTCCCCGCTGCCGGGCGGCGCTCACGGTGATGAAGTGATCCGGATGGGTGTAATGAATCTCCAGTTCCTGTCCCCGCAGGCGGGCATCATTCACGTTCTCGAAGTAGGTGCGGCCACCGGGGATGGGAGGACCGAAGGCCGGCATCTCCAGCTCCACGATCTGGTCGATGAAGTCCTCCACGTCGTTCTGGTACACCGACAGTCTTGCCCGCAACCGGTCCTCGGGATGGAACAGGCCCCGTGCATGGTGGGTCAGGCCCAGTTCCTTGTTGCGCGCCTTTTCCGGTCGCAGGTCCGGGTTGGGCTCGAACCGGTTGTTGCCGAAGTGGATGCCGCCCACGTACAGGTTGGTGAGCGAGGGGGCGCGGAAGGCCTCGGAATAGCCGGCGAACAGTTCCCAGCCCGGAGTCAGGGTATAGGTGGCACTGATCTGCCCCGACCATTCGGATTCGGTCAGTCGGTCGTGGTCGTCGGCGTCCTTGCTGAAATGGTCATACCGCAGGCCGGGGGCGATCTCCAACCGGTCCGTGATGAGCAGGCGATCCACCAGGAAGATTCCGGTGACCGCCTGGCGGGCATCGGGATACATGGGGCGGCTCTCGCCATCCCGCTCCCCTTTTTGGCGATCCCGGTAATGTTCCAGACCCACGACCAACAGATGATCCACCGGGCCGGTTTCAAACCGCAGGGTGTTGGTCAGGTCTAACCCCAGGGTATTGAGTCGGGTGACATCGTTGCGGCCGGTGTCGGTGCGGGTTTCGTCCAGTTCCACCTGATTACCGTAGAGGGTGGCATCCAGATCCAGCCAGCGGCTGTCATCGGGATGCAGTTGGTAGCGCAGGGTCTGGGTCCGATTGTCCGTGCGCCGGTCGACGATGATGGCGGTGCTGCCGGCGCCGGTGCCGGTACTGTTGGCATTGGAGGGGATTTCGTGATCATCCCGAAAGGCCTGCAGACTGAGGGTCAGACGATGCCCCGGTGCCGGGGTCAGGGTGCCCTTGAGCAGGCCGGACATGATCTCGTCGCCGGTGTACAGGATGGTGTCACCGTTCCCGTCCTTCAGGTCGGACTGCTCCCGCTTGAGCACGTTGGCCAGCAGGGACAGGCGTTCTCCCCGTCCCGCGGCGGTGGCCGAGAACAGGGACTGATCCCCCTGGCTCTGGTAGCCGGCGCTCACCCGGCCGCCGGCATCGGCATCCGGCCCCAGGAAGCTGTCGGCATCCTGGGTGCGGAAGTTCACCACGCCGCCCAGGGCACCCGAACCATACAGGGTGGAGGCCGGTCCCCTGAGCACTTCCACCTGTTCCAGCAGCAGGGGGTCCAGAAAGATTCTGCCCTTGTGGCCGGCGCCGAAATTCTGGCGCGCATTGTCCACCCGGATCACGACCCGTTCTCCACTCAGACCCCGGATCACCGGTTCCATGGCGATGGCACGGGTACCGCCGCCGATGCCGACGCCGGGCAGCATGCGCATGATGTCCGCCAGGTTGGCGGCCTGGTCCCGATCCATGGACTCACGGTCACGCACCGCCACCGGGGCGTTGACCTGCTCCACCGGCGCCGGCATGCGGGTGGATTCAATGAGCAGGGTGGGCAGGGTCACCGAGGCATAAAGAGGATCCCCGGCCGGATCGGCCCCGTGGGCCGTGCCGGAAAGGGCGGCGGCGATGGCCGCGGTGAGCATGCACAGGCGCTGACGCGTCATGAAACCTCCAGGACCTGACGAAGTGGACGCACTCCGTCCCAAGCTTGAAAAAGCGGCCTGGCTGGCTTGCCGACAGGGGTCGGTGGCGGGCTGAGCTGCAAGTGGACTCAGGTGTTTCCGTGATGGGAAACACGAATGATGAAATGATATTGATTATTATTTGCAAGTCAAGAGTGTCATCCCGTCCCGGTTGCCGGGATCGGATCGATCCGGGCGCGATCCCTGTCCACGGCCGCATAGGCCTTGCCGAGGGTGCCGGGGTCGGACATCACCTGCCGGATCAGCAGCGCCACGTCCGCCCGCTGAATGAAGCCGTGAATGGCGGGGTTTTCCGACAGCATGCCCCGGCCGGTGGCTGGTTCATCGCCCAGACCGCCGGGACGAATGAGGGTAAAGGGCACGCCGGAAGCCTTGAGATGGGCTTCCGCACGGGTCTTGGCATCCACCACATCCCCGAAGGCGGCGATGGCCCGTGCCGAGCGGAACGGCATCATCTCGCCGCAGCCGATGGCGGTCACCAGAATGCAGTGCCGCACCCCTCGGGCAGCGGCGGCATCGACAATGATCCGGTTGCCGTCGTCGTCCACGAAACGGCCGTCTTCGGTTCGGCCCGATACCGTGGAAACCACGATGCCCTGATCATCCAGCGCATCGAAGGCCCGTTTCACATCACCGGGTTCGAGGACGTCACCGGGCATGATGTCGGCACCGATCTCCAGCAGTGGCAGGGCGTCCGTGCGGGGGCGAACCATGGCCAGTACCGGGATGTCATCCCGCCGGAGCAGCCGGGCCAGCGCCAGACCGACCCCGCGGCTGGCACCGAAGATGAGGACGGGGGTCATGCGCAGGCCTCCTGGTCGGCCTGATCCAGATTCAGCAGGGCCTTTTGCAGGCGCTCGAACAGATCCAACTGGTCCCGGCGCAACTGCCGCTGTTCATCACGTCCGAGGAAGACCTTGAACATGCACTCGCCCGTCTCGTTGAAAAACTGGATCGAGGCGGTCTCCATGCCCATGAAGGGACGCCTGACGAAGACGATATGAGCGCAACGCTCCGGGCGCAGATGACCGGACAGGCCGGTGCCGCCGTGCAGGTTGAAGAAACCATGGCCGGTCTTGCCGCGGGGGATCGGACCCTTGAATTCCAGGATGACGTCCTGGTTATGGACCACGGTGACCAGATCGCCCCAGTCGGAGAGGGAATGCATGACGTTGATGAAGTGTCTACCTCGTACCTCGGTCCACAGGGATCGGGGCAGGCAGTGGATGATGTCCCGCATGGAACAGCGGGCCTGCCGGGCCATGTCTTCAAGAATCCCGTCCGCCGATTGGGCCAGTTGTTGGCGTACCTGCTCCAGGTCGGTGACGGTCTCGTGGGTGGCTGATGCCATGGGAGTGGTCCTCCAGTGTCGGGATGAAAGAATGAAAGGCCCCGGGGGGGGCGGGTGAATCAATGACTGAGTACCCACTTCACCAGCATGCGGATATTGTCCTCGCCCACCCAGGCGTTTGGGGGCATGGGAATCTGGCCCCAGTTGCCTACCCCACCGTCACGCACCTTGCCGGTGAGTTTGTCGACGGCGCCGGCATCACCCCGGTAGCGGGCGGCCACCTCCTTGTAGCTGGGGCCGATGGCCTGGCCGTCGATCTGATGACAGGCCATGCACCCGCTCTGGTTGGCGATGTCCATGTCCGCCAGTGCGGGAGAGGCGGTGGCCATCAGGAGCAGGCACATGGTTCCCAGGGATGATCCGTGCTTGCGCAGCATGTTTCGACCTCGATTGTTGAATAAAAGGGCTAATGATTATCATTTATATCTTCACGAAATGCACGACCCGCGATGCCACCGATGGCCGAATACTGCATCAGAGGCAGACCCTGGATGATCCAGCTGCCCGGTTCTTCGCCCTTGAGCCAATGTTCGTGCCATTGGGACACCCGGCTGGAGTAATCCAGCTGATTTTCCCGGCGTCGCAGGTTGTGTCCTTCTCCTTCGTAGGCCAGCATGACGATGGGTTTTCCCATCCGGCGCAGGGTGTTGTAGATCTCCACCCCCTGATTGAAGGCCACCGACTCGTCTTCGGTGCCGAACATGACCAGCAAGGGCGTGTCGATGCCCTGGGCATTGAAGACCGGGGAGTTGGCCACATAGCTGCCGAGGTCTTCCCAGAAAGGTCTGGGCAGCCGGGCCTGACCGGTTTCGAAGATGAGATGTTCCGGAATGCCGGTACGCCAGTAGATGGAATTGTATTTGCTGATCAGGTTGGTGATGGGGGCGCCAGCAACGGCGGCGGCAAACAGATCGGTCTGAGTGATGATGTAGCTGACCTGGTAGCCGCCCCAGGAATGTCCCACCAGTCCGATACGGGCGGGATCCACCCGGCCACTTTCCAGGACCGCCTTGACCGCGGGCACCACGCTCTCCAGGGCGGACTCGCCGGGCCGGCCCAACTCGTAGTGAATGTCCGGTTCCAGGACGAAATAACCCTCCGAGGACAAGCGACGGGCATTGAAGGCGTGATTGTGGCGGGGCAGGGTGTACTCGTGCAGGGTATCCGACCGTTGCTCATAGATGTGCACGATCATGGGATACTGTCGGCCCGGTTCGTAGTCGGCGGGGTAAAGCAGCCGGGCCTCCAGCGGCTCCCCCTTCTCGGTCCTGAACCGGACCAGTTCATCACCGGCCCAGTGAAACCGTGCCTGCTGAGGATTGGTGCGGGTGAGGCGATGATGCCGGACAAAGTCACTGTCGGTGAGGAAGTAGTCCGGCGAGTCGACCGCGGTCTGTAAGCGATAGACATACTGATCGGTGGCGGCCGCGTACTGAAGCTGATCCACCTGCATGGGGCCATGAATCAGGGTGTCCAGGGTGCCGCGATGCCAGCGCGCATACCCGGTATCCTTGGTGCGCAGGCCGAACATTTCCAGATGGACGGGACCTTCCGGGTCCAGGCTGGGCCGCAGGCGGTCCAGGATGGCCTGACGGTAGCGGATGCCGTGCTCCGCGCCCTGGGTGAGGCGCTGGATGTGTTCGCCGTCCGGCTGGGCCAGATAGACATCATGCTGATCATACAGCAGCACCCAGGCATCTCCGTCGGCCCATTGGCCATGACCGAAGGGGCGGTCGATGGTGCGTCCGTTCACCTGGGTGAAGTCATTGAAACGACTCTCCACCGTCGCCGTCAGATTGGCGTACCGGCCGGTGTGAATGTCGTAGGTCCACCAGTCCTCGCCGGAGAAGTACAGCAGGTAGCGGCCCTGTGGTGAACTGCTCACCGACTCATAGCGCTCAAGCACCAGGGTCCGCTCGCCGCCATGCACATCCACCAGATGGATGTCGTTCCACTGATCCCGCAATTGGGGCTGGTAGGGCCTGGGATCATGGAGTACCGCGTGATGCTGACCCCGGACCAGTTCCAGGCTCAGGCCCGGTTCATCGGCCAGGGCAAAAAAACGCCCATCCCGCAGATGCCAGACTGCCCAGAGATGGGGAATGGCGCGGTCATCTCCCTTCTTCTGCCGGTAGGGCTGGATAGGATCATCGCGCCAGTGCCAGATCCGCACGGTGCTGGGGGGGAGGGCGGTTTCAGCCTCCGAATCTGTCCCGTCAGCGGACTGGAGCGGTCTCATGGGAAAGAACAGGCGCAGGCCATCGTCCGACCATCGAGGCCAGCGTCCCTGGGCGAAGGCCAGCGTGGCGGTATCTTTCTCGCCCCGGGGGGGTGTCAGGACGTAACGTACCGGCCGGGAATCCAGCTGTTCGAACACCAGGGCGGCCAGCGGCTCCCGAGGCTTGCCGTCAGCGGCGCGGAACACGGAAAGACGCTGACCATCGGGGCTCCAGCTCAGATGGAAATGGCCTCCGGGATGCTGGTCCAGGGTACGACGGTTGCCCGTGGCCGGATTCATGACCACCACTTCATGGGAGTCGGGCGCCCTGATCGTCATTGCCAGGTGACCGGACCCTGGGCTGAACCGGTATTCCTGAACTCCAGGGAGATGGACCGACTGTGATCGTGACAGGTCGTGGAGCAGTAATTCCCCGTCATGGGCCGTTTCATTCTCCGGCATGGTCCGTCTGACAGCCAGGAATCGCCCGTCGGGCGAGATTTCATGGCTGATCACGCCGGAAAAGAAGGTGACGGCCCCCGTATCCAGCCGCAGTGCGCCCAGACGGGTCTCATGGGGCGGCGTGTCCTGGATACTCTTGCCGGCCACCGTCTGGGCACGAAAGAAGAACCACTGTCCATCCGGCGAAAAGCCATGGCCGAAGGCGTGCTCGAACCGGAACTGCCGATCCGGATCGACCGTACTTGAGACCTGGGTCAGGGATTCGCCTCGAACCATGCCAACCTGGTTATGGAAGAACCACAGGCCGTCGGCCGACAGGCCGGCATTGGCGATGGTATGCCAAAGATGGTAGTCATCGGGGGACAGGGGCCGTTTGGCCTCCGTGCCTGAAAGAAGCGGGAACGGCGTCAGACAGAGCAGGACGAGCATGATGACTCGGGCAGCGGACACGATCTTTACGGCAGCAGGCGAGGGTGGCTGTCTGTCCATGGTTTGTGAATCCTGTCGGCATTTTCCAACATAAGAACACAAACGATAATTATTCGCAATAATGGATCGAGTTCGACAAAAAACCCCGGACGAGGCCGGGGCTTTTTGCATCATCGGGGAGCCGGTCCAGACGCCGGGAGATCAGGTACTGTCCGCGGGAATCCTGACCCAGCCTTCCATCAGTACCCGGGCGCTACGGCTCATGATGGCCTTGGTCACCGTCCATTCGCCGTTCTCGCAACGGGCTTGTGCACCCACCCGCAGGGTGCCGGAGGGATGGCCGAAACGCACCGCCGTGCGCTCACCGCCGCCGGCCGCCAGATTCACCAGGGTACCGGGGATGGCCGCCGCGGTACCGATGGCCACGGCGGCCGTACCCATCATGGCGTGGTGCAGCTTGCCCATGGACAGGGCGCGCACCAGCAGGTCCACATCCTCCGCCTGGACGGGCTTGCCGCTGGAAGACACGTAATCCTTCGGCCCGGCGACAAAGGCCACCTTCGGGGTGTGCTGGCGCTGGGCGGCCTCTTTCAGGTCGCTGATCAGGCCCATGCGCAGGGCGCCGTGGGCACGCAGGGTCTCGAATCGCGCCAGCGCCTCGGCGTCCCCGTTGATGGCCTCCTGCAGTTCGGTGCCGGTATAGCCGATGTCCTCGGCGTTGACGAAGATGGTGGGGATGCCGGCATTGATCATGGTGGCCTTCAGGGCGCCCAGGCCGGGGACCTCCAGATCGTCCACCAGATTGCCGGTGGGGAACATGGAGCCGCCGGTGTCATCCGCCGGTTCCATGAACTCGATCTGCACCTCGGCGGCGGGGAAGGTGACCCCGTCCAGTTCGAAGTCGCCGGTTTCCTGTACCGCGCCGTCGGTGATGGGTATGTGGGCGATGATGGTCTTGCCGATGTTGGCCTGCCAGATGCGCACCGTGGCGATGCCGTTGTCGGGGATGCGGCCGGGGTCCACCAGACCGGCGCTGATGCCGAAGGCCCCCACGGCGGCGGTGAGGTTGCCGCAGTTGCCGCTCCAGTCCACGAAGGCCTTGTCGATGGAGACCTGGCCGAACAGGTAGTCCACGTCGTGATCCGGGCGGGTGCTTTTAGACAGGATCACGGTCTTGCTGGTGCTGGAGGTGGCGCCGCCCATGCCGTCGATCTGTTTGCCGTAGGGGTCGGGGCTGCCGATCACCCGCAGCAGCAGGGCGTCCCGGGCTGGTCCCGGGACCTGAGCGGCCTCGGGCAGGTCGGTCAGGTTGAAGAACACGCCCTTGCTGGTGCCGCCGCGCATGTAGGTGGCGGGGATCCTGATCTGGGGTTTGTGGCTCACGAAGATGTCTCCTGGAAATCCTGGCAACAACTCAGGGCTTTGGATGGGTGAACACCCCTCTCCCGCAAGGGGAGAGGGGCCTGCAGTGGCTCAGGCGGCGTTTTCCGATTCCAGGAAGTCCTGGGCAAAACGCTGCAGGACACCACCGGCATCGTAGATGGAGACCTCTTCCGCCGTATCCAGCCGGCAGGTCACCGGCACGTCCACCCGCTCACCGTTGCGACGATGGATCACCAGGGTGAGGGTGGTGCGCGGCTTGCGCTCACCGATCACATCATAGGTTTCGGTGCCGTCGAGGGCCAGGGTGTTGCGGTTGGTGCCCGGCTGGAATTCCAGCGGCAGCACGCCCATGCCGATCAGGTTGGTGCGATGGATGCGCTCAAAGCCCTCGGCAACGATGGCCTCCACCCCCGCCAGACGCACGCCCTTGGCCGCCCAGTCGCGGGAGGAACCCTGACCGTAGTCGGCACCGGCGATGATGATCAGGGGCTGTTTGCGGGCCATGTAGGTCTCGATGGCTTCCCACATGCGGGTCACCTGGCCTTCCGGCTCGATCCGGGCCAGGGAACCCTGCTTCACCTGGCCGTTTTCATCCCGCACCATCTCGTTGAGCAGTTTGGGGTTGGCAAAGGTGGCACGCTGGGCGGTCAGGTGGTCCCCGCGATGGGTGGCGTAGGAATTGAAGTCTTCCTCCGGCAGACCCATTTTCGCCAGGTATTCCCCGGCGGCACTGCTGGCCAGAATGGCGTTGGACGGCGACAGGTGGTCGGTGGTGATGTTGTCACCCAGCACCGCCAGCGGGCGCATGCCCTTGAGGGTGCGCTCACCGGCCAGGGCGCCCTCCCAGTAGGGAGGGCGGCGGATGTAGGTGCTCATGGGACGCCAATTGTAGAGGGGGCTGACGGTCTCGGTGCCCTGGTCCCGGGCCTCGAACATGGGAATGTAGACCTCCCGGAACTGCTCGGGCTTGACGCTGGCACGCACGATGGCGTCGATTTCCTCGTCGCTGGGCCAGATATCCTTGAGAGTGACGGGATTGCCGTCGGCATCGTGTCCCAGCACATCCTTCTCGATGTCGAAGCGGATGGTCCCGGCGATGGCATAGGCCACCACCAGGGGCGGGGAGGCCAGGAAGGCCTGCTTGGCATAGGGGTGAATGCGGCCGTCGAAATTGCGGTTGCCGGAGAGCACAGCGGTGGCGTAGAGGTCGCGGTCGATGATCTCCTGCTGAATCTTCGGGTCCAGCGCGCCGGACATGCCGTTGCAGGTGGTGCAGGCGAACGCCACCACGCCAAAGCCCAGCTGCTCCAGTTCCGGCAGCAGGCCGGCTGCTTCCAGGTACATCTTCACCGTCTTGGAACCGGGCGCCAGGGAGGACTTGACCCAGGGCTTGCGGGTCAGGCCCAGCCGGTTGGCATTGCGGGCGATCAGGCCCGCCGCCACCATGTTGCGAGGGTTGGAGGTGTTGGTGCAGCTGGTGATGGCGGCGATGATCACGGCCCCGTCGGGCATCTTGCCCGGCTCCTCGGTCCAGGCCCCGGCAATGCCACGGCTGGCCAGTTCCCGGGTGGGCAGCTGGGCATGGGGGTTGGAGGGACCGGCCAGGGTGCGTTCCACGGCGGACAGGTCAAAACGCAGCACCCGCTCGTATTCGGCGCCCTTGAGGCTGTCGGCCCACAGGCCGGCCGCCTTGGCGTAGGTCTCCACCAGGGCCACCTGGGCGTCGTCACGGCCGGTGAGCTTGAGGTAGTCGATGGTCTGGCCGTCGATGTAGAACATGGCGGCGGTGGCGCCGTATTCCGGCGTCATGTTGGCGATGGTGGCCCGATCACCCACGGTGAGGGCATCGGCACCCTCGCCGAAGAATTCCAGATAGGCGCCCACCACCCGCTCCCGACGCAGGAAGGCGGTCAGGGCCAGCACCATGTCGGTGCCGGTGATGCCCGGCTTCAACCTGCCGGTGAGTTCCACGCCGACGATGTCGGGCAGGCGCATCATGGAGGCCCGGCCCAGCATCACGCTTTCGGCCTCCAGGCCGCCCACGCCCACGGAGATCACGCCCAGGGCATCCACCATGGGGGTATGGCTGTCGGTACCCACGCAGGTGTCCGGGAAGGCCACGCCGTCGCGGACCTGGATCACCGGCGACATCTTTTCCAGATTGATCTGGTGCATGATGCCGTTGCCGGGGGGGATCACGTCCACATTGCGGAAGGCCTGCTTGGTCCAGTTGATGAAGTGGAAGCGGTCTTCGTTGCGACGGTCCTCGATGGCCCGGTTCTTCTCGAAGGCGTCGGGTTCAAAGCCGCCGTGTTCCACCGCCAGGGAGTGATCCACGATCAGCTGGGTGGGTACCACCGGGTTGACCTTGGCCGGATCGCCGCCTTTTTCGGCGATGGCGTCCCGCAGACCGGCCAGGTCCACCAGGGCGGTCTGGCCCAGGATGTCGTGGCAGACCACACGGGCGGGGAACCAGGGGAAGTCCAGTTCACGCTTGCGCTCGATGATCTGCCTGAGTGCGTCGGTGAGTCCTTCGGGCTCGCAGCGGCGCACCAGGTTTTCCGCCAGGACGCGGGCGGTATAGGGGAGCGTGTCGTAGGCACCGGGCTGGATGGCCTCGACGGCGGCGCGGGTGTCGAAATAATCCAGCGCTGTTCCTGGCAGGTTTTTGCGGTATTCAGTGTTCATCATTGGCAACTCGCTTGAAATCCTTGAGGCTGAACCGGAGAAGACAAGGCCCTCAACCGTGAGAAGGGCGATTATACAGTGATCGCGGCATACTTGACGGTAGCGTTTGTCGGATGCCGGTACATGGTGAGAGGGGTGTGATCGGGTATCATGGCGGCTACGGGAATCCGTGTACTCACTTCCCCGTGGACCGAATAACCGGAGCGCCGAATGGCCCTGACCTTGTCCGACCAGATGCTCAAGGCGGCGATTGAACAATCGTTCAATGCCGTGGTGGTCACCGATGCCCTGCTGGAAATGCCCGGGCCACGGATTTTGTTCGTGAATCAGGCCTTCTGCGACATGACGGGTTACACGTGGCAGGAACTCATCGGCAAGACACCGCGCATCCTGCAGGGGCCGCGTACCGACCTTGATACCATCGAACGGCTGCGCCGATGCCTGAAGGCAGGCGAGTTCTTCATCGGCAATATGGTCAATTACCGCAAGGACGGCAGCTGCTATTACGTAGAGTGGAATATCTCGCCCATCCGGGACGACAAGGGACTGATCACCCATTTCGTCTCCGTGCAGCGGGACCTGACGGAGAAGGTCCGTGCTGAATACGAGCGCAACCTGATGGCCAATGCCCTGGAGGCCAATTC
Source organism: Ectothiorhodospira sp. PHS-1 (assembly GCF_000225005.1). Lineage (NCBI taxonomy): Bacteria > Pseudomonadati > Pseudomonadota > Gammaproteobacteria > Chromatiales > Ectothiorhodospiraceae > Ectothiorhodospira > Ectothiorhodospira sp. PHS-1. The sequence continues at coordinate 43,877 of NZ_AGBG01000014.1, forward strand.
GGATCAGGTGGTGATGACGGACCGGAACGGCACCATCGTGTATGTGAATCGTGCCTTCGAGAAGCAGACCGGCTACCGTCGAGAGGACGTGATCGGCAAGACCCCCGCCATCCTGAAATCCGGCCATCACGACGGCGCATTTTACAAGCAATTATGGGACACCCTGGACTCCAGTCAGCCTTTTCGCGCCACCTTCGTCAACAAGGCCAGGGACGGCAGTCTGTTCCATCTGGAGCAGACCATCACGCCGGTCCGGGACGAGTACGGCGAGATCACTCATTACATGAGTACGGGCAAGGACATCAGCGAGCGGGTGCGCATGGAGCAGACCCTGCGCCGGATGGCCACCATCGACCTGCTGACCGGCCTGCCCAATCGCAGCTTCGGTGAACAGTTGCTGGAGCGGGAGTGGTATCGGGCAGGGCGTTACGCCGAGGGGTTCAGTGTCATCATGGCCGATATCGACCATTTCAAGAGCATCAATGACAAGCATGGTCACGGGGTAGGGGACCAGGTGCTGTCACGGGTGGGTCAGCTGCTGCAGGATCTGGTCAGGCGCTCGGATTCAGCCATCCGCTGGGGCGGCGAGGAATTCCTGATCCTGGTGCCCAAGACGCATCTGCAGGATGCGGTGGAACTGGCGGAGCGGGTCAGGGCGGGCATCGGCCGCTATGCTCACCCGGTTGTGGGGCCTGTCACCCTGAGTTTCGGCGTGGCCTGTTATCGTGAGGGTGATACCCGCAAAGTCCTGCTCAGAAGGGCGGATGCTGCCCTGTATGTTGCCAAGGATGCGGGGCGTGACTGTGTCAGGGTTGCCTCCGACGATTGAGCATTTTCCGTGGCTTCGCCCAAGGCACAAAAAAAGCCCATCCGAAAACGGATGGGCCGGCGGGCGTGAATGGTCCGCGTGCTGGGTCAGAAGTTCAGGAAACGGGTCCCGTGGATCATGAACTCACCCATTTGGGGCGGGGTGGCCACATCCACGCCGTCAATGAGATCATCCCGGGTGAAGTCGCTGTTGGGCAGGAACAGGGCGCAGACACTGACCTTGGCGCCGGCCTGCATCACGCCGCGCATGATCTGCTGCGCGGTGGCATCGGGGCCTTTCATCACCGGGCCGTCATAGGCCTTGGTCCCCATCACGCCGCCCTGGTCGCACAGCAGAACCTGTACCGTGGCGCCCCGTTCCACCAGCTGGCGGGTCAGGATCATGGCCATGGCCTGGGTCTGGGGTTCACCGCTGTTGACGGTCACCAGAACGCGGTTGTCTTCGGCGGCGGCGAGCTGGGCCAGGGGCGCCAGGGCCAGCAGCATCACCAGGGCGATCAATCCAGTCTTCAGGTGCTTCATGGTAAGCGGTACTCCGTGTTGGAAATGGCCCCTGAAGTATATCACTCACTACTAATATTGCGAGGGCCACGCGTCGCATGCTCAAGTTTCTGACCCTGCTGATCCTGATTCTGTTTGCCTGGTGGCGCCTGAAACGCTGGCTTCAGCACCGGCGCCTGCAGGCCCAGGGGTTACCGGTGCCGGAGCAGAAGGGGGTGCGTCCCATCACCATCCTGAGCCTGGTGCTCCTGGGGGTGTATGGCGGGTTCCTGTTGTGGCATCTCTTTGGGCAGGTTTGAAAAACCCGAGTTTTCGGGCTGGTTTCCCCGATCCTGATTGGGTAAAGTTACCGGCCGGGCCGGGCCGGGCCGGGGCGGCTGCCCCTTCCAACCTAAATTATGATCGAGGACATTTCCGTGCCGGACACCCTGGTGTTCACGGCGACGGTTTGTCGTGCACGTCCCTCAATTCGGGTGACCCAATGAACCTTGCGTTGATCGTCATATTGCCTTTCCTCGGCGCGCTGCTGCCTGCGCTGATGATCCGCGCCGGACGCAATGCCTGCGCCATCGCCACCGGCTCGGTCACCCTGCTGGCCTTCGGCCTGCTCATGTCCCATGCCCCGGCCGTGTTTCGCGGCGAGATCGTGCAGGTGGGCTGGCAATGGCTTCCCCAGCTGGGACTGAACGTCAATTTCTTTCTCGACGGCCTGGGTTTCCTGTTCGCCAGCCTGATCCTGGGCATCGGCCTTCTGATCATCATCTACGCCCGGTTCTATCTGTCCGAGAAAGACCCCATGGGCAACTTCTATACCTACCTGCTGCTGTTCCAGGGCGCCATGGTGGGTATCGTGCTGTCGGACAACATCCTGCTGCTGCTGATTTTCTGGGAACTGACCAGCCTGTCGTCCTTCCTGCTCATCGGCTACTGGAAGCATCTGCCGGAAGGGCGCCAGGGGGCGCGCATGGCCCTGGCCGTGACCGGGGGCGGTGGTCTGGCCATGATTGCCGGCATGCTCATCCTGGGCAACATCGTCGGCTCCTATGACCTGACGGTGATCCTGCAGAACGCCGAACTGATCCAGGCCTCCCCCCTGTATCTGCCGGCCCTGATCCTGATCCTGATCGGCTGCTTCACCAAGAGCGCCCAGTTCCCGTTCCATTTCTGGCTGCCCCATGCCATGGCCGCGCCCACGCCGGTGTCCGCCTACCTGCACTCGGCCACCATGGTCAAGGCGGGGATCTTCCTGCTGGCCCGGATGTGGCCGGTGCTGGCGGGCACCGATGCCTGGTTCTATCTGGTGACCACTACCGGGCTCTTCACCATGGTGCTGGCCGCGGGCATCGCCCTGTTCAAGGATGACCTCAAGGGCCTGTTGGCCTACTCCACCGTGAGCCACCTGGGACTCGTCACCATGCTCTTCGGCCTGGCCACGCCCATGGCGGCCGTGGCCGGGGTGTTCCATATCCTCAATCACGCCACCTTCAAGGCCGCCCTGTTCATGAACGCCGGCATCGTCGATCACGAGGCCGGTACCCGTGACATCAAACGCCTGGGCGGATTGATGACCCTGATGCCCATCACCGCCACCCTGGCCATGGTGGCCGCGGCCTCCATGGCCGGGGTGCCGTTGCTCAACGGGTTCCTCTCCAAGGAAATGATGCTGGAAGAGGCGGTGCATGCCACCTGGGCCGGGCAGGGCTGGATCATCCCCCTGGCCGCCACCCTGGGCGCCCTGTTCTCCGTGGCCTATTCCTTCCGCTATATCGCCCATGTCTTCCTGGGGCCGAAGCGGGACGATTATCCCCATACGCCCCACGATCCGCCGGCGGGGTTCTGGCTGCCGCCGGCCTTCCTGGTATCCCTGGTGATCCTCATCGGTTTGTTCCCGGAGGCCCTGGCCGGTCCGCTGGTCCGTGTCACGGCGACGGCGGTCACCGGCGCACCCCTGCCGGATTTTTACCTGTCCATCTGGCACGGCCTGACCCCGGCCCTGTTCATGTCCATGGCGGCACTGGCGGGTGGCCTGTTCCTGATCTGGCGCTACACCTTGGTGCGCGCCCGCTGGCAGGCCGGACCTCACCCCGACGCCAAGGGCATGTTCGATACCGGCATGGCCGCCCTGGTCCGTGCCGCCCAGTGGGCCATCCTGAGCCTGCATAACGGCTCCCTGCAGCGCTATCTGGCCTTCATGGTCGGCGGTTTCGTGGTGCTGGGCTTTGCCGCCTTCATGAATGCTTCCCACGGCGTCGGTAGCCGCGAACTGCTGCCGGCCACGCCGGTGGCCGTGATCGCCTGGATCCTGTTGCTGGGGGTCTGCGCCGTCGCCCTGCTGCTGCACCGCCAGCGCCTGCTGGCCCTGGTGGCGGTGAGCGTGGCCGGTCTGATCGTCTCGGTGGGCTTTTTGTACTTCTCCGCGCCGGACCTGGCCCTGACCCAGATCTCGGTGGAAGTGGTGACCACCATCCTGATCCTGCTGGCCCTGTACTTCCTGCCCAAGCAGACGCCCGCCGAGAGCGACGGGGCACGCAAGGTGCGCGACGGCATCATCGCCGTCCTGGCGGGTCTGGGCGTGGGTGCCCTGTGCTGGGCGGTGATCACCCGCGACTTCACCAGTATTTCCACCTTCTTCCTGGACGAATCCGTGCCCGGCGGCGGCGGCACCAACGTGGTGAACGTGATCCTGGTGGACTTCCGCGGCTTTGACACCTTCGGCGAAATCATCGTGCTGGGCATCGCGGCCCTGGCCATCTACGCCCTGCTGGATGGAGCGGTTCGGGGCCGTGCCGGTGCCCGGCTGGCGGCCTGGGTACCGGATCAGCCCCAGTCGGCGGATCGACATCCCATGATGATGGTGGTGGCCACCCGGTTGATGCTGCCGCTGGCGCTGATGGTGGGTCTGTACATCATGCTGCGGGGGCATAACATGCCGGGCGGCGGTTTCATCGGCGGCCTGGTGGTTTCCATCGCCCTGATCATGCAGTACATGGCCAGTGGCTTCCAGTGGGCCGCCCGCCGGGTGCGGGTGGACTATGACGCCATGATCGGCGTCGGGGTGCTGGTGGCCGGAGCCACCGGCATCGTTGCCATGCTGTGGGATTACCCCTTCCTCACCTCGGCCTACACCTATGTCCATATACCCCTGATCGGGGAGGTGGAACTGGCCAGTGCATTGCCCTTCGATATCGGTGTCTTCCTCACCGTGGTCGGGGGTGTGATGCTGGCGCTGGCGAACCTGTCCCGCCTGGGCAGCCTGTCCAGTCATCGGCCCGATAATGAAGGCCCCATGGACGTGGACCCGTCTGCCCCGGTGTCCTCGGTGCGGTCCCGCTGATCAAGAGAGAACGAGCGTATGGAATTCATCGTTGCCAGTTCCGTGGGTGTGCTGACCGCCGCCGGGGTCTACCTGTTATTGCGGGCCAGGACCTACCCGGTGATCCTGGGTCTGACCCTGCTCACCTATGCCGTGAACTTCTTCCTGTTTGCCATGGGGCGGCTGTCGGTCAATCTGCCCCCGGTCATCAGTGACGAGGCCCTGGGCTATGCGGATCCCTTGCCCCAGGCCCTGGTGCTGACCGCCATCGTCATTTCCTTCGGCATGACGGCGGTGGTGGTGGCCATGGCCCTGCGGGCCTATCTGGAGAGCGACAGCGATCACGTGGACCTGAGCCGGTCCGAGGGTAGCGAGAAGGCGGATCACTCATGAATCACTGGATCATTCTTCCCATCCTGGTGCCGGCGGTGGTGGCACCCATGATCGTGCTGGCGGTGCGTCACGACATCGTCCTGGCGCGGGTCTTCTCCGTGGCCTCGGCGGTGATCATGCTGCTGCTGGGCGGCATCCTCATGGGCATGGCCGCCGACGGTCAGACCCAGATGTATGCCCTGGGCAACTGGCCCATGCCGTTCGGTATCGTCCTGGTGCTGGACCAGCTCTCGGCGCTGATGCTGGTACTCACGGCGGTGCTCGGGCTGGTGGTGGTGCTCTATGCCATCGACGGCTGGGACCGACACGGGCGACACTTTCATGCCCTGTTCCAGTTGCAGCTGATGGGCATCAACGGTGCCTTTCTCACCGGCGACCTGTTCAACCTGTTCGTGTTCTTCGAGATCCTGCTGATTGCCTCCTACGGCCTGATGGTCCATGGCGGCGGCCCGGCCAGGATGCGGGCGGGAGTGCAATACGTGGTGGTCAACCTGGTGGGTTCGTCGGTCTTCCTGGTGGCCATCGGCCTGATCTACGGCGTCACCGGCACCCTCAACATGGCGGATCTGGCCCTGCGGGTGCCGGAAGTGGGCGCCTCCGAACAGGCCTTGCTGCAGACCGGCGCCCTGTTGCTGCTGCTGGTGTTCGGCGTCAAGGCCGCCCTGGTGCCGGTACAGTTCTGGCTGCCGGGCACCTACGCCCTGGCGCCGGCGCCGGTGGCCGCGCTGTTCGCCATCATGACCAAGGTGGGTGCCTATTCCATCATCCGCATGTATACCCTGGTCTTCGGTGACGGGGCGGGGGAGGCGGCGGGCATCGCCGCCGACTGGCTGCTGCCGGCGGCCCTGGTCACCCTGGTGGTGGGCATGGTGGGTGTGCTGGCCTCCCGCAGTCTGGGCCAGATGGTCAGCTTCGGCGTCATCGGCTCCATGGGCACCCTGCTCACGGCGGTGTCCCTGTTCACCCCCGAGGCCCTGTCGGCGGGCCTGTACTACCTGCTCCATTCCACCCTGGCGGCGGCGACCCTGTTCCTCATCGTCGGGTTGGTGGTGGACCGGCGTCCGGGGCTGGGGGATGATCTGGTGGTGGCGCCCACCTTCGCCCAGGCCGGACTGATTGCCGGCGGATTCTTCCTTGCGGCCATCGCCATGGTGGGCATGCCGCCCCTGGCGGGTTTTCTGGGCAAGCTGCTGATCCTGGACGCGGCCCGGGACAGCGACGCCGTGATCTGGATCTGGTCCCTGATCCTGGTGACCTCCCTGCTGGCCATCATCGGTTTCGGTCGGGGCGGGAGCACCCTGTTCTGGAAGAGTGCCGCGGTGGAGGGGCGCCTGGAGACCGACGGGGCACCGGAATCGGGCGCGTTGTCATTCGTGGCCGTCGGCCTGCTGCTGGCGTCACTGGTATTCCTGACGGTCTTTGCCGGACCGGTGACGGGCTACCTGGACGCGACGGCGGCGCAGCTGTTCGAGACGCGCGCCTACATCGGCGCCGTGCTGGACTAGCGCACCAGCGCCGCCGGACCCATCAAAATCCTTACCGTATCCTCTAGACAGGTATCCGCCCGATGGCAGACAAACGGCACAAACGGACATTCTGGGAGCGGTGGCTGCCCCACCCCCTGATGACCCTGACCCTGGTGCTCCTGTGGATGCTGCTGCTCAACAGCTTCACCCTGGGCGGCCTGGTCATGGGCCTCATCCTGGGCGTGGTCATCCCCATCATCACCAGCAGCTTCTGGCCGGAACGCCCCCCCATCCGGGCCTACGGCAAGGCCCTGTCCTTCATGCTGCTGGTGGCCTGGGACGTGGTCGTGGCCAATGTCATCGTGGCCCGCCTGATCCTGTTCCATCCCCCGGAAAGCCTCAAGACCCGCTGGGTGACCGTGCCCCTGGACCTGAAGTCCCCGGAGGCCATCACCGTCCTGGCCGGCACCATCTCCATGACCCCCGGCACCGTCAGCAGCGACCTGTCCGCCGATGGCCGTAGCCTGCTGGTGCACTGCCTGGACGCCCCGGACGCGGAGGAGGCGGTGATGCAGATGAAGACCCGCTATGAAGCCCGGCTCAAGGAGATCTTCCCATGATTGGTTATGCACTGACCTTCGGCTTCTTTGCCGTCTGCCTGGCGCTGATGCTCAACCTCTGGCGCCTGGTGCAGGGGCCGACCCTGATGGACCGGGTACTGGCGGTGGACACCATGATGATCAATGCCATCGCCCTGATCATCCTCTACGGCATCCAGCAGCAGACCACCCTGTATTTCGAGGCGGCCCTGTTGCTGGCCATGTTCGGTTTCATTTCCACCGTCGCCTATTGCCGCTTCGTCCTGCGCGGCGACGTGATCGAGTGATCGGGAGGCATGACCATGGCATTCTGGCTTGAATTGGTGATCTCCCTGCTGATCGTGGTGGGGGGGTGTTTCGTCATCGTGGGTTCCGTGGGACTGGTGAAGTTGCCGGATCTCATGAGCCGTCTGCACGCCCCCACCAAGGCCACCACCCTGGGCGTGGGCGGCGCGCTAGTGGCCTCCATGCTGTATTTCTGGGGAATCGAGAGCAAGATATCCATCCATGAAGTGCTGATCACGGCCTTTCTGTTCATTACCGCCCCGGTGACCGCCCATTTCGTGGCCAAGGCCTATCTGCACCAGCACCCGGAGAAAAAACCGGAACTGCCCCCCACCGGCCGTCCCTACGGCTGGAGCACCTACGACGCACCCCCGGACGGCGCCGCCGGGCAGGCGGCGGATGGGGAAGTGGACAGGAAGGATTGAGCCGGCGCAGATGTTGTTGGGGTCGCTTCAGAAAACGGATCGCAACGTACGCTAAGTCTGCGCTGATGCTGGCACCCAGCGGTACAGCGTCGGAATGGACACGCCGAGGTTCTTGGCCACGTCCTTGGGTGGCACCTCGCTGGCCAGCAGCTTCTTGGCCGACTCGATCTTGCTGTCGGTCATCTTGGGCTTGCGACCGCCCTTGCGGCCAAGTTGCTTGGCGACTTCCAGCCCGGCGCGGGTGCGCTCGACGGTCAGCTCGCGCTCCATCTTGGCCAGGCTGGCCATGATGTGGAAGAAGAAGTGCCCGGATGGCGTGCTGGTATCGATGGAATCGGTCAGGCTCCTGAAGTGAACGCCTTGCTTGTGCAACTCGCCGACCAGATCGACCAGTTGCTTGACCGACCGGCCAAGCCGGTCGAGCTTCCACACGACCAGGGTATCGCCCTCGCGCAGCATTTCGAGGGTCTTGGCCAAGCCGGGACGCTCGGCGCGTGTGCCACTCAACTTGTCCTCAAAGATCTTCTTGCATCCGGCCTTGGCTAAGGCCTCGCATTGCAGTTCAAGGTTTTGATCCTGCGTCGAGACGCGCGCATAACCGATCAACATGGATAGTCCATTCATGGCTCCATCCCAGATTCATTGCGGTCTTCATCGTCGGTATCCTGGCGCACAGCGGGTAGTTGCTGGAGCAACGCCGGCAGCCATTTCTGTACCGTCTCCCACACCACATCGAGGTTGATGTCGAAATAGCCGTGGGCCATGCGATTGCGCATATTGCGCATGCTGCGCCACGGCACGTCGGCATGCGCCTGGGTGAACTCGGCGTAGCCTTCCATCACCTTTGTGGCGGCCTCGCCGATGACGATCAGGCTCATGATGACGGCCTGCTGGGTGCGCTTGTCGGCCAGGAAGTCGTCCTTGGCCATCCCTTCCACGAAGCTGCGCGCATCGGTTGCAGCCTGCTGGATGTGGTCGAGGTAATCGGCCAGGCGGTTTTCGCTCATACCGGCTGCGCCTCCGCAAGCACCTTGGCCCGGAACTTCGGCGGCAGGTCGCCGGGGGTCAGCAAATCGACGTCCACGCCGAGCAGCGATTTCAGTTCTTCCTCTAAATCGCCCAAGTCTAACAACGTGGCACCCGGCAGCGCATCAACCAGCAGATCGAGGTCGCTGCCATCCCTGTCGGTGCCATGCAGCACTGAACCAAAGACGCGCGGGTTCGCAGTGCGGAAGCGGCCGACCGCTTCGCGCACCGCGCTTCGCTTCATGTCAAGCACAACAGACGGTCGCATGGGCATCCTTTCTTATCGAAAATCGTTGGGACGATATGCAATCAAGAATAGTATATGAACTACCATCCCTAAACCGCTTGAGCGGTTGTAGGCATGGTTTCCGGTTTCGATGATCTGTGCGCAGTTGGGCGCTTGCCCTTCTGCGACTGACCCTGATCTCCACCGGCGTAGCCGTCCGGGAACGGCGGTTCGGGGCGCACCGCCCCTACCTGTTGAAGAGATTTGCACTGACCGATCACCGCTGTGACGCCGCGTCGGGCAATCACCCGGCTGGCGTTGTGGTCGGCATGATCGGTCTGCCCGCAGCGTTGACAGACAAATCGGCTCTGACTGAGCCGATTGTCGGGATGAATGTGGCCGCAAACGGCACATTCCTGCGAGCTATGGTGCGGCGGCACCACGAGAAACAGCACGTTGTTTCTCGGTGCCTTGTACTGGGCATAGGTTCTGATCTTGCCCCAGGCGCTATGGAGGATGCCCTTGTTGAGCCCCGCCTTGGCGCGGGCACCGTTAGGTGCGTGGCGCCCCCGTTCGTCGGTCTTTGCCTTCGGGCGACGACTCATGGAGGCCACCTTGAGGTCTTCCATGACCACGAGCCTCACCCCCGGCGCCGTCACCAATGCGTGACTTGTCTTATGGGCAAAGTCCTTGCGCACGTTGTTGGCGTAGGTGTGGGTGCGGGCCACGCGCTTTTTGGCCTTGTGCCAGCCGGATGAGCCCTTGGCACGTCGCGCCATCCGACGCTGCCAGCGAAGGCGCTGGCGATCCTTGCGGGCCATTCGCTGCTTTTGCACCGGGTCGAAGGCATACACCGATCCCGTGCTGGCGTAGGCAGGCACCGCCACGCCGCGATCCACGCCGATGGTGGCCGCGTGCAATGAAGCCTCATCCCACTGCGATAACTCGGCCTGGATCTCTGCAGGGCGCGGGTGGATCACATCATCCTCGGTGGCAAATGACACATGCCACTGACCGGCGTTGATGCTGATGACGATGGAGGCGGGCAATGCATGAGGCCGATCCGCGACGTAGCGCAACCGACCGAGCGGGTGCTTTTTCGTGCCGACCCGAAGGTGATAACCCCCTTCGCCATCATCCTCGAAAGCAAATAACTCCCGCGTCAGCCAGACGCCTTGTTCGCCGCCTTTTCCATGAATCGTTGGGCGACCGGATAATTTCTGGAAGAAGCGACTGTAGGCTTGTTTCCATCGGACCGCGCCATTGCGTAACACCTGGGAGGGCACTTCCCGCAACCACGCCGTATCGGGTCCGATGAACTGGCTGTATTGTTGGTCGATGGGTGGTTTTTGCCCGGTCAGCGACAAGGCTTTTCGGGCAAAGGCACGAAAATAACGGTCTTCTCTGACCTTGCTGTTATAGATGAATCGCTGACAGCCAATCCAACGCAGCAGGATATTTTCCTGCTGGCGACCGGGATAGCAACGAAAGCGATGTCCGATCATGCCCATGCCTGCTATCGTTCCATGAAAACCACCAAGGCGCAACCATGGAAAGTAGCACTAAATCTCGTTCTCACGCCGTTTATAACATTAAGCTGCATATCGTTTTTGTGACCAAGTACCGTCGCCCTTGCCTGCATGAAGAACTCAGGGACTACCGGCGTTTCCAGGTCTTGGCGATTAGCGCCTGGAGTATCCCCACGAAATCATGCAGGGATCCCGGCGGCAAACACGGTTCGTATGGCCGACCTGATGCTGTTTAGGGTATCGTCGAGGATGTTGGCTGATTCTCGCCGCAACACCCTCAAGCCCAGGAAAAAATGGGATAACACCCGTCGCTTCGCGGTGTTGGGCTGGTAATGACGGTGGCGTCCCTCATGCTCTGCTGCCAGACCCACCAACCAGGCCGCAAAACTGGCCAGGGCGGCAATCAGCAACAGCACGTCAAATCGTTGCGCGGAGCGGGAGCGGGAGCGATTCACGCCAAGCCCATAATGCTCATTCAGGCAGGGAGGTGGCAATCACCCAGGGCTCCCGTTTGCCAGCGGCATGCGCGCGACTCTGACTGCTCTGGGCCCGCTGGCCAGAGCGGGTCGCATGAATGCGACCCTGGAGAGTCTTGCGCAGACCATACACCTGACACACCAGAGAATCGTCTCGGGTCATGGCAAAGGCGCCCATGTAGGTCGGCTGATTCTCATCCAGCAAGCACCCCAATTGGCGGGTATTGAGCCAAGTATCCTCACCTGGCCGCGTCATCTGGACCAGGCCTCGCGCTCGGCCCACCCAGTCCCAGCCCAAGGCTTCCACGGCGCGGAACCAGGGTTTCTTGAAACCGGCGTCCGTGACGATCACCGGGCAGACTCCGGCGGGCAAAACCTCCGAAAGGCGCTTCAAAAAGGCCTCCTGGATCTCGCGGTTAGCGTACTTGGCCTGAGGATGGCACTCCTGGTACAGGGTTCTTCCCTGGCCGCCCACGGGCAGCGATGCGCGCAGCACGTGGATGCTCCCATGATGGCTGCGATTGTTACATCCTTAGTTGTACGTTATTCTGTACATGATAAACATCTTGTACAGGAGCGCCCCCATGGATGCCATCAGCTACACAGCCGCTAGAACCAACCTGGCAAAAACCATGGAACGGGTTTGCGAAGACCATTCTCCGGTGATCATCACCCGGAGCAAGTCGCAGTCCGTGGTAATGATCTCTCTTGAGGATTATGAGGCGTTGCAAGAGACTGCATACCTCCTGCGCGTACCAAAGAACGCCCGTCGTTTGCTGGAATCCGTCGCCGAGTTGGAGCAAGGCGGCGGCCAAGAAAAGGAACTTTTTGAATGAAACTCATCTTCTCCGAAAACGCCTGGGAAGATTATCTGTACTGGCAGAAAACCGACAAAAAGCTCCTGAACCGAATCAACACGTTGATCAAGGAGACGAAACGAGAACCCTTCGAAGGCGTCGGCAAACCGGAGCCCCTCAAACATAGTTTCGCTGGTTACTGGTCCCGCCGAATTAACGACGAGCACCGCATGGTCTACAAGGTGACGGATGACGCACTGCTCCTTGCCCAACTCCGGTACCACTACTGATTTAACGTAGATTGGACACAATCGGCCTTTCCCAGGAAAGACAGTTGAACAGATCCAGGGTAGATTTTTCTGAATTGTCTGCTGACCCTAGATGGGCAGGTCACCTCGGTCATTGACCTTGGCGGGCCTGCTGATCGCTTTGAGCAGCCCCCCGTAACCGATGCGTTCCTGTTCCAGCCGGATGCACTCTCCCAGCCGATTTTCCCGCAGATCCTCGAACAGGGATTGCTCCGGCGGTGTCAGTCGGGTGAGGGTGCCGGTGAAACGCTGCTGCGGATGCTCCTGTCCCCACAGATCGCGGTGGGCCTCAAGGGTCGCCCGATCCATGAGCAGGGAACGCGTCTGGGGCAGGCGGGCGCGAAGCCGGTCCAGGATGGCAAAGCCATGGGTGTCGATGTCGCCCCAGTAGTGGATCTCCACCTCTGTCAGCCAGGGGATGTCCGCCAGTCTTTCCAGACCATAGCCCAGGCCGAAGATCACCAGGCTACCGGGGGTGTCGGGAAAGGCCAGGCCATTGATCTCGTTCTCGGTGATGAATACCCGCGCCACGGCGGGCGCCAGGGCGGCAAACTGCGTCGGCGGAACCGACAGGTCCGACAGCCCGTGCAGGTACAGTCCCGGGTCCAGCATCCGGAAACGGATCAGGGGCGGCTTGGGCATCAGCCCGTAACGCAGCTCAAAGCCCCGTCCGCCGCTGTGCCGCGTGTCCACTGCATCGGGAGGCAGCACGGCATCCAGCAGTTCCGACAGCAGCTTGCGGCGACTTTCCACAAACTTGGTATCCACCCCCGGCAGATCCATCTGCCGTAGATAGATACCGGGCCTGGGGTGCGCCTGGAACCAGGCCAGCACCGCCAGGATCCGGGGCCAGTCACCGGCCTGTTCCAGTGGTGTGAGGGGGTGTCGGATCAGCCAGTCCCGCAGTGCCGGGAAGCGCGCCAGGGTCTCCTCGGCCAGGGCATGGAAGCGTTGCGCCTCCCGGGTCTTCCCCAGCCATTGCAGGGCGTCCGCCTCGCTGGGCACCACCACGCCGGCGGGCAGGTCATTGGCGCCGTGGACGCGGTGATTCACCCGTTCCCAGCGGATCTCGTACCCATGCCCCCGTTGTTCCCTGCTATCAGCACGGAGGGCTCTCACCCAGTCGCTCACTCCCGCAAAATCCTCCGCCAACTCCCGGGACCCGGGGCGGCGCAGTCGCAAGGGGAGGGGAAAGAGTGCCTCGCCCGTCAGGGTGGCGGCCAGTATCTGGCCGCTGTCCCAGCGTTTTTGTAGCTGGGCACGCAGTTCGGCGGGGGGGTCCAGCTCATGCCTGCCGGGCCGCCTTCTCGGCCTGATATTGCTCAATGGTGAGATTGCGCACCATGGATTCCCGGCCCTCCACGCTATGGACAAAGCCCACACTGGCCACGAAGGGTTCGATGATGTGGATCTTCTGCAACGGGGTGACGATCAGCAGTTGCAGGTGCAGGCGCCGGAACAGGTCCAGGCCGTAGCGGGCCGAGTCATCGGAGCCCCGACCGAAGGCCTCGTCGATGACCACGAAGCGGAACGAGCGGGAACGGGTCTCGCCCCATTCCAGACCGAACTGGTAGGCCAGGCTGGCGGCCAGCACCGTGTAGGCCAGTTTCTCCTTCTGACCGCCGGACTTGCCGCCGGAGTCGGTGTAATGCTCGTGTTCCCGGTCGTCTTCCCGCCAGCGCTCCGAGGCGGAAAACACAAACCAGTTGCGCACGTCGGTGACCTTGCGGGTCCAGCGCCGGTCCAGGTCGGTGGTGCCTTCCCGGCCACGGAAACGCTCGATGATGGCCTTGACCTGCAGAAACTTGGCCTCGGAATATTGTTCATCCTGGGAGCCGGTCACCGCCCCTTCGGTGCAGGCCCGCAGGTTTTGCTGGAATTCCCGGATTTCCGGGTCCGCGGCGGTCTCCGCCAGCAGGGTGATGTAGCGGTTGGGGTTGTAGTCGATCTCCCGCAGGGAGCGGTTGATGCTTTCGATGCGCTCGGTGATGGTCTGCCGCTGCCCGTGCAGTCGGCTCTGGAACGCCGCCACCTCGTTGATGGCATTTTCCTGCAGCAATTGCCGGAAACGGGCCTCGAAACGGGGCAGGTCATCGGACTTGAGGGCTTCGAGCATGGCCCGGTATTCCCCCACCGCCTCGATGCTCACGTCCACCTCCCGGCTGTCCAGGGGCCAGGCGTTCTGATAGCCACGCATGGCATCGATGATGCGGTCCCGCAGACCGGCGGCGCTCCTGTCGGCGTTGTCGATGCGCCGGGTCAGCCATTCCCGCATCTCCCGCTCCCGGTTGTCGCAGGATTCCACGCTCAGGGTATGCTCGCCCAGGGCCTCGTCCCGCATCGTCTCCAGACGGGGGAAGTAGGCGTCCCGGGCCTCTTGAGGGGTGGCATCAAGCAGGGTGGCACACTCGTCCCGCTGGGCCTGGGCCTGCTCCTGCCTGAGTCGTGTCTGGCTGCAATCCCCCTGGGCCTCGCCCAGGGCCTTGTCGTTGTCCTCCATGGCCTGTTCCAGTTCACGCAACTGGGTCTCCAGGGTGCGCAGCATGTCCGACTCCCGGGCGAGCTGTGCATACTCCGCCTCCAGGGCCGCCATCTCCGTGGACAGGGGGCGCCAGTCGATGTCGTGGAAGTCCCGGAAATGGGACAGCTCGACGATCAGGTCCCGCCGGGCCTCGCAGGTCTTGCGGGCCTGTTCCCAGCCGCCGATCCGGTCACCCAGAGCCTGCATCTGCCGGGCCAGGGTCTGGGCCTGTGCCTCCAGGGCGGCGATCTTGGCCTCGTTGCTCCAGCCCAGGATGAAACGGGTGCGGTCATCCAGACGGTGACGATCGTCCTTTTCATGACGCTCGCCCCCGGCCTTGATCTGCCCGGCCCGGGTGATGGCCCTTTGCTCGCGGCGAAACTGATCCATGCCGGCGCAGCAGGCATAGTCGAAACGCCGGGCCAGTTCCTGTTCCAGCCAGCCGTAGAAGACCGAGTCGGGGCGGATGGAGAGCTTGCGCACCAGGGAATCCGGATGCAGATCCTGGGGCTGGCTCCGGCGCGTCTCCCGCACCCGGAAGTACACCAGGCGCCCCCGCAGATGGGTGCGATCCACCCACTCGGCCACCCGGGCATAGTGGGTGTCGGGCACCAGCAGGGAGAGGCCGAAGTTGTGCAGGACCCGTTCGATGGCCCCTTCCCAGTCGGTTTCCTGCTCGTGCACCTGCAACAGCTCGCCCACGAAGGGCAGGTCGTCCACCGGCAGATCCAGGGACTGACAGAGGGCGTCGCGGATGCCCAGCATGGCGGCGGGGATGTTGGAGCGACGCTGGCGCAGGGACGTCAGCTCGCTTTCCAGTTCCTGGTGATGTGTCCGCTGCTGGTGCAACGCCACTCCCGCCTCGGTGATCCGGTTCTGCAGGTCATCCCGCTCTCGCTGAGCGTCTTCCAGGGCCTGGGTCAGGGCCTGGAAATTGTCCTGAAAGACGGCCAGGTCGGCGGCATCGGGCAGTGACAGTTGCTGGGCCAGATCTCGATACCGCTCCGCCCGTTGCCGCCGCTGGTCGCGGATCTCGCGCTTTTGTTCCAGCTCGATCTTGATACGCGCCAGCCGATCGCCCCCATTCTCGGCAATGGCCTGCTTGAGTTCATCGCGCCGTGCCCGCTGTTCCCGCTGCTGGCGATGGAGCTGCTCGATGCGATGCTCCAGACGGGCCAGATCCTTGTGCAGATGGCCCAGTCTCCGGTCCAGCAGTCCGGCCTTGAGGGAAGCAAACCAGGGCCTGAGTGCCTCCCGGCAGGCGCGCAGGGCTTCGGCCTCCCGGCAGCGTTCGGCATAGGTGTCGGCGCGGGCCACCAGCGGTTCCAGATGGGCGATCTGGGCCTTGGCCTTGAGTACCGATTCATGGGCCCGGTTGAGGTCGTCGAAATGGGTGATCAGGGCCTGAATGCGATCCTCCACCGGGAAGGCTTCGAGCATATGACTGCGCACGAATTCGGTGAGGTTGCCCACGGATTTCATGGACACGGTCTGATTGAACAGTTCCAGGGCCTGGTCGTTTTCGATGCCGAAGCGTCGCCGGAAGGCACCGCTGTAGGGCGGGAAGTTGTCGAACAGTTCCACCCCGGGGGTATCCCTCAGGCGCTTGCGCAGCCGGGTAAGGTCACTGCCGAAGTCGGCAAAGTGGTCCGCAATGCGCAAGGCGCCGTCGGCCACCACAAAGAACCGGGCCGGTTGCCCCTGTTGATCCTTGATCCAGAACACCTGGGCCAGGGTGACATGCTGATCGAAGCCTTCGTTGTAAAAATGCCCCAGGATCACGGAATAGCTGTTGTGATCCCGCAGGCCCACGGCACGGCTGCTCAGCCCCGCGTCACTGCGCTCTGACTTGTAATAGCCCAGCACATAGGAACGCAGGCTGCGTTCCTTGGCCTCGGCGCCGGCCGCCTTGTTGTAGGTGATGCGCTGGGCCGGCACCAGCAGGGTGGTGATGGCGTCCACCAGGGTGGACTTGCCCGAGCCGATATCCCCGGTGAGCAGGGCATTGTCACCCTCCGGGCGCAGGGACCAGACCCGGTTGTGGAAGGTGCCCCAGTTGTAGACTTCAAGATGCTGCAGGCGAAAACCGGTGCGTTCGTCGGATGCGGCAAACTCCAGTTCAAGCGCCATCGTCGGCCTCCCCGGCATGGTTGCGGTACTCGGTCAGGCGCTGGTCAAACTCCGCCAGCCACTGGGCGTCGATGAAGGTCTTGATGATGCGGCGCACCTCGTACTGGTCCTCCTGGCCACGCAGTCGGCGCAGGAATCCCAGTTCCACCACCTTGTTGATGTCGGTCTGGATGCGGTCCACCAGCCGGGCCTCGTTGGCGGTGGGGGGCAGGAAAACCCGCAGCATCTCCACCATTTGTTCCCGGGACAGGATCAGGCGCGGGTCACCGCCGCCGGCATCGTGTTCCACCAGTTTCTTGCGCAGCAGGGCCAGCAGCAGGCTTACCGGATAACTGAGCTGGCGGCGCTGCACCAGCCGGGGCAGTTCCGTTTCGTCGTCCTGGGTTGGGCGTTGCCGGAGGCAGGCATGGCCTTCGGCGTCGTCCAGCATCAGTTCCAGACCCAGCACGGCCACATGGTCGCGCACCCGGGCCTGGTGGTCCTGCAGTGCCTGCCAGTGGCGCGGCTGCTGATCCTTGTACAGTACGCCCTTAAAGAGCGTGATCAGCATGGCGGAAAAGGTCGAGTCGGTGTCGATATCGGTCATCAGTGTGCGCGGGTGAAGATGATCTGCGGCAGGGTGGCGCGACGCAGGATACCCCGGGCATCCTGCCAGTGCACGGTCTGGGGATGGGCTTCATCGATCACGCTGCGGTGATCCTCGGCGGCCAGGCTCAGGTAAGCCACCAGTTCCGCCAGTCCGTGTTCCAGGGGATGCTCGTCCAGCAGGGTCGCCAGGGTGATCTGATCCCGGGTCTGCAGGGCCTGGCGGATACGACCCTGCAGCAGGGTCCGGTCCACCCAGGTCTGCTCGAACAGGGCGTCGGGGGTGGCATGGCTCTCTCCGGCTTCCAGCTGCTGCTGACGGATATGGGGCCGGACCGGCGGGCTGAACAGGGGTCGCTCCATGGGCAGTTCGATGCAGGGGGAGGGTTCGTCCAGGGACAGTGTCAGCTCGGGCGGGTGCTCACGCAGGGCCAGGGCGTGTTGTTCCAGTTCCCGGATCAGGGTCATGATGCGGCGGTTTTCCAGCCAGGCCTGATCATCCAGATAACGGCGCAGCTGCTCCGACAGACGGGCCACCATGCGCTGGGTGTATTCACCGGCGGCGAGCCAGTCGTAATGGATGCGCCGAAGCCTGGGGTCTGGCTCCAGTTCGGCCACCTCTACCAGCGCCAGTACCCGCTCCAGTTGTTCCGACAGCGCCTCCTGGCGTGCCGGTGACATGAGCAGATCCCAGAAGGCACGAAAGCTGCGCCCCTGGTCGGAATCGGTGATGCGATCCTGTTCGCCGAACACCTCGTCCAGCACTTCCCCCTTGCCGCCTTCCCAGGTGGCCACCTTTTCCCGCACCTGTCGATCCAGGGCGCGGAAGTTCTCCTCCACTTGACGAAAGTCCGCCAGCAGGCCCCGGGCCGTGCCCGCCATCTGCAGGAATCGCTCCCGCAACTGGGTCGGGTCCATCAGATTGATGTGACCGGCACGGATCTGCTGGATCTCCCGGTCGATGACGTCCCTGCGCGCCTCCAGATCCCGGATACGGGCCTCGGGGTCGCTCTCCGCGCCCTGGAGAATCTGTTGCAGCAGGTCGAAGACCAGGGTCAGACGGGATTCCGCCCCGATGAAGTGAGGCTGCTCCAGACTTTTCAGCCATTGGATGGCCTGTTCCGTGGCCGGCGTCAGGTCGTAATGGGGCTCGTCGCTGTGTTCCGGGTAATAGCGCCGCAGCCAGCCCCGTTCATCGGCGGACCAGTCGGACAGGTAGGCGCGGGCGGCCCGGGGATAGGCGTCCTCGCCCAGTTGGCCGCGCAGGTGAAACAGGAAATCTTCCAGCCGGTTTTCCAGGTCGGTGGCCGCCAGCACCCGGACATTGGGGGCGACGAAGCTGCCGTGGAGGAAGCTGATGATCATGGGGGCGTTGTCCGCCACCAGCAGCCGCCAGGCGGGATGCATTCGACGCAGGTTTTGCAGGTCGTCGTGGTTCATTTTATATGTGGCGTGCTGAGTGGGGTAGTCATTCTTTGGTCCAAGGGGCCTTCAGCGCCATCA
The DNA here is from genome assembly GCF_000225005.1 of Ectothiorhodospira sp. PHS-1. NCBI lineage: Bacteria > Pseudomonadati > Pseudomonadota > Gammaproteobacteria > Chromatiales > Ectothiorhodospiraceae > Ectothiorhodospira > Ectothiorhodospira sp. PHS-1. Next base: position 62,788 of record NZ_AGBG01000014.1, read on the forward strand.
GCCGCTCAAGCCCCGGGTTGGGCGCGAGCGGCGCATCGAGCAGGTCAATGAAGTGCTGGAATTGATCGGCGTCGAGGTTGAAGTAGACCTGATCGAGCAGCATGGCCTGGGCCTTGTCACAGGCGGCCTCAAGCATGAAGTCCGAACGGTTTTTACCCAAGAGATGGGCAGCGCGGTCAATCAGATCGCGCTGCTCCGGCAATGCCCTCAGGTTAATGGCGGCGTTTCGCATGATTCGGCCCTGCATAGACGATAGATACTCAAAGACCCTGGATCTGTGTGTGGCTGTTGTCAATACGTGTCTACCTTGTTCCACGTCGCCGCCACCCGGGCCATCCGCCAGCTGTTCGTATCCTGTTCCGGGGTGCCCAGTCCTTTCCTGGAGGATTTCACCCCTTCCTGATCAACTGCCGTGTCACCTCGGCGCCTGCCCGCCGCGCTTGTCGCCAGACCCGTTTCCAGTCACCGCCCAGGGCGGCGCGGGCGATGCGCAGGGCCCTGGCCCGGTGGGAACGATCCAGTTGGCCGAGTAATACGGCCCAGATGCGGTCCACCTGCCAGGCGGTCTCCAGGCTGTCCAGCCGTGCCGGCACGATCAGCGCCGGCGGGATGTCCAGATCCCGGGCCACGGCTTCCATCGCCCCCCGCATGGCCGCGGCCTTGGGCCGGTCCGGATGTTCCAGGTCATAGGGCGGTGCCCATTCCCGTGCCGGCGAGAGCCGGTCCACATGGCTCAGGACCACCATCACCGGGGGCAGGATGCGGCCCGGCATTCGCTCCAGGGTCCGACGCAGGGTGGTCAGCGCCTCCAGATCCAGGGCACGATCCGCCCGGTGTGCCGGCACCACCCAGAGAATGCAGTCGCTCTCCGCCAGGGTGTCAATCAGGGCACCGAGTTGCGCCCGGTTTTCCAGTCCGGGGGTGTCGATGAGCACCAGTTCTTCCGCTCCGTCCCGTTGCAGCACGTAGCTGCCCGGTGTCCGGGTCAGGGGCAGGGCATCCACGCCGGAAGCCCGGGTGCCCAGCAGGGCATTGACCAGGCTGGACTTGCCGGCATTGGTCTGCCCGGCCACGGCCACCCGTACCGGTCCCGGGGAGGGCGCCGGCGGTACCCCCGGTCCCCGGGCCCGGGCTTCTGCACGGGCGTCCTCGGTCCGGTCATCCACCCGCAGGCGCCCCGAGTACAGCTCAATGGCGGCCCGTCCCACTTCCTCCACCCAGATCCGAGCCCCGCGCCGACGCAGATAGTCGCCGGCCTCGCCCAGCATGGCCGAGATCATCTTTTCCCGGGCCGCGGCCAGGGCCGCGGTGGCCGGGTTGACCCAGCGCACGGTGCGATAGACCCGGCTCAGGTGGCCGAGCCAGCGGGCGCCGGTAAGGGCCGCGGGTTGCAGCTCCCACAGGCGCATCACCTGGCTGGCCCGGATCATGTGCGCGCCGGGAACATGATCCAGCATCACCCGCCGCAGCCGGGCGCTGACCCGTTCCGTCAGCAGCAGGGCCTCGGGCACCGTGAAGCCCCAGACCGCATGTTTCTCGTCGGGGTGGTAGTGGCGGGCCACCTGTTCGATGGTTTGCCGCGCCGTGTCCAGCATCCGCTGCTGATCAGAGAGAATGCGCGGCTCCACTTCGGCGGCCAGGCGCTGGACCGCTTCCCAGGCAGCCAGGTCCCGTCCGGACCAGTCCTCATCCGGTGCCGACACCGGGGTATCGTCGTCGGTGGCGGTATCCCGACCTTGCAGGCCACGCCGCTGCAGCCACCAGCCGGCGCCGTAGATCAACCCCCCCAGCACGGCGGCAATCCCCAGCCAGTGCAGCAGCCAACCCTGTTGCCAGAGCCACAGGGCGCCGAAGGGGATCAGGGCCAGCAGGGGCACCACCGCCAGCCCGAGGGCGGATACCAGGGCGCCCCAGCGCTCCCAGGGGCCGTCTTCCCGTTTCATGGCCTGGACTCCGCGTGCGTGCTCGCATTCCCTTTATGGGGTTGTCTGAAGATCACATAGGCCTCCTTGAGGGCGCCGCGAAAGGTCTCGGCCACCCCTTGTGGGGTGTCGATCCCCTGTCGACGCTGTTCCAGATAATGGCAGGCGGCCCGGCCCAGGGCATAGGTGACCGCGCCGCTGGCCACGCCGGCCGCCGCCGCGCCGGCCACCTGCCCGTACACCGGGATCAGTTTGCCCAGCTGTCGGGCGGCAAACCCGGCGCCGATGCCCAGGGCCGTGCCCGTACCCAGGGACGCCAGAAAGGCCTTGAGGGTCCGGCGGTCCCAGGGCAGGGCGTAGATGCGGGCGATGCTGTGCAGCATCTTGCCCTGCAGGGTGGGGACCGTGACCACGCCCATCACGGGCACCAGGTCGCAGACCCCGGCGGCGGTGGCATAGCCCAGGATATGGGGGTGGATCCGGGCCCGGCGGGCATCCCGGCCATGGCGGGCCAGATCCCCGAGCAGCCCGGTGCGGCCCTGGATGCAGGCCGCGTCCAGGGCCTCCAGCAGCATCGGCAGCCCGTAATCCTGGTCGGAAAACCCATCCTCCGGCAGGGTCAGGTCCACCGGCACGGCCTGAAACAGGCCGTCGCCGGGCAGTCCGGCAAAGGCCTCGGCCTGGGCCTTGAGGGCACGATCCAGGTCCGTCAGCGCCGGGTCGTGGCGCCAGTCTCCCCAGGACGGGTGATCCCGGCCGTCCGGATAGGCGTCATGGAGCCGGGTCTGAACCAGGATCACGGCCCAGTCCGGGTGTCTGCGGCGGATTTGTCCCAGGGCGGTCAGCAGGGCGTTCTGTTGCGGGTCCATGGCGCGGACCACGGCAATGACGCCGTGGGCATGGCCTTCCACCACCGCCAGGTCCGCCGCCGGATCGTAATCCGCTTCCTCCAGGCCCCGGGTATCCAGGAAACGCACCACCGGTACATCGGGTGGGAACTCGTAGATCCGGGCACTGGGAGTGCAGGGCTGGAAGGCATTGCCGATCTCGGCGGCCGGATCGCCGGTGATGGCGCGCACGATGGAGGTCTTGCCGGACTGCACCTTGCCCAGCAGCCACAGCACCGGGGCCTGTGCCCGGGCGCCGGCGGCGATCTCCCGTTCCAGGTCCGGTGCCGGATCGGGCCTGAGTACCGCGTCCATCAGTCGGCGCCAGGGCGTCATGGGGGGTCTCCCGGCCCGTGGTCTGCGTGCCGGTCCAGAAAACCCTGCAGGATCTGGCCGAAGGGGCCGGGGGCCTGGACATGGAGCCAGTGCCCCGTGTCCTTCAGGGTCATTAATCGGGCGCGGGTAAATCGGGCCTCGATCAGGGGGCGATCTGCATTGCGGACGTAGTCGGAGCGTTCACCGCGAATGAACAGGGCAGGGCCTTCGTAGGGGGCCCCGGTCTCCGGGTAGCCCACCAGGGTGGGGAGGGCCTGCCGCAGGATGTCCAGGGGAATCCGCCAGCGAAATCCCTCCGGTCCCCGCTCCAGGTTCATGAGCAGGAACCGGCGCACTGGGGCTTCGGGAATGGCCCGGGCCAGGGCGATATCCGCATCTTCCCGCCGTGACAGGTCGGCCACGGGCAGCTGCTGCAGGCTGTCGAGGATATGGGTGTGTTCCCGGTCATCCAGGGCGTAATCGACGGGGGCGATGTCCGCCACCACCAGGGCCCGGACCCGCTCGGGGTGGTGCTGGGCCAGGGTCATGGCCACCTTGCCGCCCATGCTGTGCCCCACCACCAGGGCCTGGTCCAACCCTTCCCGGTCCAGCAATGCCAAAAGGTCCGCCGCCATGGCCGGGTAGTCCATCTGCAGCGAGTGGGGCGACTGTCCGTGATTGCGCAGGTCCGGCAGCAGCACCCGGTAACGGGCCGCCAGGGTCCGGGCGTGACCCTGCCAGTTGACACCGGCCCCGTAGAGGCCGTGCAGCAGCAGCAGGGGTGGTCCGCTACCGAGGATCTTGTGATGGAGTCGCAGTGACATTTTCTGATCGGCCCTGTCTGATATCCGAACACATGAAGATTTGAAGCCATCCCGGGAGCGGTTAGACTGAACCCTGTTCTCCCGGCACGAAGGAGCCCTCCATCATGGATCACAATCCCGGTCATCGCATTTTTCGGCGCCGCATGACCCGGCGCGACTTCCTCTGGCTGATGTCCGCCAGTACCGCGGGCGCCGTGGTGCTGCCCTCCCTCAAGGGGTGCGCCGTTGATCCCGTCACCGGTCAGCAGCGGCTCATGCTCATGTCCGAGCAGGAGGAGATCGCCGTGGACCGGCAGCATTCCCCCCACCAGTTTTCCAATGACTATGGACTGCTGCGGGACAACCGTGTCAACAACTACGTGACCCAGGTGGGGAACTCCGTCGCCGAGGTCTCCCACCGGCCCCACATGCCGTATTCCTTCAATGTGGTCAATGCCAACTATATCAATGCCTACACCTTTCCGGGCGGCACCATGGCCTGTACCCGGGGCATCATGGTGGAGATGGAGGACGAGGCCGCCCTGGCGGCCCTGCTGGGTCATGAGACCGGTCACGTCAATGCCCGGCATACCGCCCGGCGCCAGACCACGGGCATCATCGCCGCCGTGGTCCTGGGGGGGGTGGGCATTGCCGCGGCTCAGTCCGAGCGCCTGTCCGGTTACAGCAACCTGATCTATGCGGTCAGCGCCGTGGGCGCCACCGCCCTGCTGGCCCATTACAGCCGCGAGAACGAGCGGGAAGCCGATGCCCTGGGTCTGGAGTACATGGCCAGGGCGGGCCAGAACCCCCAGGGCATGGTGGATCTGATGGACATGTTGCGGGGCATGTCGGATCGCCAGCCCAATGCCCTGGAAACCATGTTCTCCACCCATCCCATGAGCCAGGAACGGTTCGACACCGCCCAGCGGGAAGCCAGTTCACGCTATTCCGCGGATCTCAACCGCAATGTGGGGCGGGAGCGTTACATGGACAACACCGCCTCGTTGCGGCGCATCAAGCCGGCCATCAAGGAACAGCAGGCCGGGGAGGCCCGCATGGCCCGGGAGCAGTACCCCCAGGCGGAACGGCATTTTGCCACCGCCCTGCGTCAGGCCCCCGGTGACTACCCGGGGTTGTTGCTCATGTCCAAGGCCAAGACCGCCCAGGGGCAGCACCGGGAGGCGGAGCGCTATCTGCAGCAGGCCCGCAGTGCCTATCCCGATGAAGGGCAGGCCATTCACCTGAGCGGCATCAACCAGCTGGCCCAGAACCGGCCGGATGTGGCCCTGAGTCATTTCCAGCGCTATGAGCGGATACTGCCGGGCAATCCCAACACGGTGTTCCTGCAGGGCGTGGCCCACGAGAACATGCAGAACCGTCAGGCGGCGGCGCAGCAGTACCAGCGTTATATCCAGATGGCGGGGACGCAGACCGAGCAGGGCCGCTATGCCGCCCAGCGACTGCAGAGCTGGCGTTGAAAAGGAAATCCCGCCTCTGGCTGGCCCTGATACCGGTACTGTTCGGTCTGGTGCTGGCCTTCTGGCAACCCGTCTCCCTGGATGCCCTGCTGGATTTCGGCCACCAGGCCAGCGCCCATCCCCTGGTGGCGGTGGGGCTGGTGCTGGTGCAGGCCCTGTTGCTTGCCCTGGCGCTGCCCGGCACCCTCATGCTCTGGGTGGTGGCCCCTATCTACTCCCCGCTGGTGGCGGCCGGCCTGCTCACGGCCGGCAGCGTCCTGGGTGCCTTCGGCGCCTACGAGATTTCCCGGCACCTGCGTGGCCGTCGGCCACCGGACGTGGATGCCGGGCGTGTGGTCAATCTGCTCAGGGAGCGGGGGGATTTCCTCACCCAGTTGGTGTTGCGGGTGTTGCCGGGGTTTCCCCATTCGGTGATCAACTACGGTGCCGGCATGCTGGGTTTGCCCCTGCTGCCGTTCCTGGCCGCCGCCGCCCTGGGGCTGGCGGTGAAGTGGATGGTCTATGCGGCGGCGGTTCACGCCCTGGTGGAAGTGGGAACCGGGGCGGAGGCGTTCGGTCTGGATTCGGTGGCGCCGCTGCTGGTCCTGGCTTTGTTCCTGGGGGTGGGCGCCCTGGTGCGGCACGCCCTCCAGACCCGCCGTGACCGGCGTGACGAAGCCCCGCGCCAAGACGGGACCTGAGCATCATCCATGCCTCTTTGCCCCCCCGGCTTGGTACACTACGTCCCCTCAAAAACCACCCGTCAGGCCAGAGAGGATCACCGGTGCCAAGCTATCTTGATGAATTTCATGCCGTCGACAACGGTCTGGTGCGGGTCACGCCCGAACAGGCCAGCCGCTTCGCCAAGGAAGTGGCCGGTGATTTCAACCCGATCCACGACCCCGATGCCAAGCGCTTCTGCGTCCCCGGTGATCTGCTGTTCTGCCTGGTCCTGGCCCGCTACGGGGTGAGCGCCCGCATGGCCTTCAGCTTCACCAACATGGTGGGTGCCGGCGTCGGCCTGCATTTCCCCGCCACCGACGACGCCACCCTGGAGATCACCGACGGCGGCGAGCGGGTTTATCTCAGGGTGGAGCGGGATGGCGAGGTATCCCGGGACGGCGCCCTGCTGGAAGGGCTGACGAAACAGTACGCCGCCTTCTCCGGGCAGAACTTCCCCCATGTGATGGTGCCCCTGATGAAGGCGCAGGGCGTCATGGTCAATCCCCAGCGCCCGCTGGTGTTCTACGAAAGCATGGCCCTGGAATTCACCCGTCTGCCCACGGAGGCGCCGAACTTGAGCTTCACCAACGCCACCATGGCGGTCAACGGCAAGCGTGGCGACGTGGTCCTGGAATTTGCCCTCACCGCCTCCGGCGAACAGGTGGGCACCGGCCGCAAGAAACTGGTCATCTCCGGCCTGCGTCCCTTCGAACAGGACGTGGTGGACGACCTGGTCAGCCAGTATGACGGCTGGAAGGCAGCCTATTCCGCCCGCTGAACACCGGGCGGCGAGCTCGGGGAGGGGCGCATGGACAAGCACTGGAAACAGATCACGCCGTCGGATCATGCCTGGGAGCAAGAGGCGCTGAACTGGGTGCGCCAGGCCCTGCCGGATCATGAACCCTACCGGGCCTGGGCCAATTTCGAGTTCATTGCCCAGGACGGCTCCATCAACGAGGTGGATCTGCTGGTACTGACCCCCAAGGGATGCTACCTGGTGGAGATCAAGTCCCACCCCGGTGCCATGGGTGGAGATGCCGGCACCTGGATCTGGGAAAAGCCCAACGGCCAGCGCAAGGCCTTTGACAACCCCCGTCTGCTGGCGGATCGCAAGGCCCGCAAACTGGCTTCACTGCTCCAGGTACAGCCTTCCAGCAAGAAGTCCAAGGAGCGTGTCCCCTTCATCACCGCGCTGGTGTTCCTCTCGGCGGAAAACCTGGTCAGCAGGCTGGAAGGCCCCGCGGGGATGGGGGTCTGCACGCGCAGGGATCTTCTGCCCGAAATCACGGAGATTCCGGAACACTGGCCCCATCGCCCCGTCAACCGCCCGGCGGCCCGCTCCCTGGCCCGTGCCCTGGATGAGGCCGGCATCAAGGAATCCGTGCGCCTGCGGCGCGTGGGGCTTTACGAACTCACGCACTTGCTGGATGAGTCCGACCTCTTTCAAGACTGGCTGGCCCGGCATACCGAGCTGGGCGTCGAACGCAAGGTCCGCATCTACCTGGTCCGCCACCGGCCCGAGCCGGAAGCCCAGCGGCTGCAGAAGGCCGCGGAGCTGGAGTATCAGCTCCTGGAGGGCATCGAGCATCCCGGCATCCTCAAGGCCAAGGAATATCATCACCACGATCACGGCCCGGCGCTCATCTACGAGCATGATCCGCAAGCCCAGCGACTGGATCATCGTTTCTGCCACCCCCAGGCTCAGCGGCTCAACATCACCCAGGCCATCGACCTGCTCAGGCAGATCGCCGAGGCCGTGAAACATGCCCATGGCCAGCGTCTGTATCACCGTGCCCTCAGCCCACAGAACATCCTGATCAGGGACACCGCCGCCGGTGGTTTCGCCATCAAGATCACCCACTGGTCCACCGCCAGCCGGATCTTCGAGAGCGAGACCCGTCAGGTCAGTGCACTGAGCCATCTGACCTGTCTGATGCGTGAGGAAGCGGGCCCCTACCTGCCGCCGGAGGCCCACCTGGGGGAAGGGGACGGGGTGCTGATGGATGTCTTTTGCCTGGGCACCCTGGCCTATCACCTGTTCACCGGGAAGCGGCCTGCCGAGAGCGACCTGGATCTGCTCGACAAGCTCAATCGCGGCCAGGGCCTGCAGGTCACCGACGAGATCAATGGCGCCAGCACCGAAATGCAGTACCTGGTGCACTACGCCACCCACCCGGATCCAGCCCAGCGCATGGACTCGGTGGATGACTTCCTGCAATGCCTGGATGCCCTGGAAGACGACCTCACGCGCCCCGACACTCAGCGCGTGCATGCCCCCACCGAGGCACGGGAAGGGGAGTCCTTCGCCGGGGGCATCACCATTCGTCAACGACTGGGTCGCGGCGCCTCATCGGTGGTGTTTTTGGTGGATCATCAGGGCCACGCCTGCGTGCTCAAGATGGCCGCTTCCCCGGACCACAATGCCCGTTTGCGGGAAGAGGCCAATACCCTGTCCCGGCTTCGCCACCAGGCCATCGTCGCCCATCGCGGGACCATCGAGGTGGATGGCCATGTGGGGCTGCTGCTGGACCATGCCAACGAGGGCACCCTGGCCCAGCGTCTACGCCGTCACGGTGCCGTGCCCCTGGAACTGCTGGAACGATTCGGCGACGACCTGCTCAGTGCCCTGGTGCAACTGGAGGAAAAGGGCATCTTCCATCGGGACATCAAGCCGGAAAACCTGGGCCTCACCAAACAGGGCAGCCAGCTGCATCTGGTGGTCTTCGACTTCTCCCTGGCCGGCATCAGTCCCGACAACATCACCGCGGGCACCCTGGCCTACATGGACCCCTTCATCCGGGATGCCGGTCGGCGTCGCTGGGATGACTATGCGGAGCGCTTTGCCGCCGCCCTGACACTCTACGAGATGGCCGCCGGCAGTCTGCCCGGCTGGGTGGCCGGCGAGGGGGGCATCCCGCCGGGGGAGGGCAGCCCGGATCTGGATGGCGGTGTATTTGATCCCGCGGTGCGCGATCCCATGACCGCCTTCTTCGCCAGGGCGCTGGTGCGCGACGTGCGTCACCGCTTTGCCACTGCCGAGGACATGCTGCGCGACTGGCGCCGCGTCTTCGCACAGGCGCGCACCCTCACCCGTCACGACACCCGGCATGATGCGTCCCCCTGTCCGGTGGACGAAGCCCGACCCGATACCCAGATCGGTCTGCTGGAAATATCCCCCCAGGCCCTGGACGTGCTCAGCCGACGCAACATCAACACCGTTGCCGAGCTGATCCGGCTCAACCGCAGTCAGGTTCGGGTCTGGGTAGGGGTGGGCAGCCAGACCCGCAGGGAACTCTCCGCTCTGATCAGCCGCCTGCAGGCCCGCCTGCAAACCCCGGATCAGGTTCCGGTGCTCTCCGTTGGCGAAGCGGGGCACGACAGCATCGACCGCCTGTTCCAGCTCATTCTGCCCCGGCCCACCAAGGCCACCGATCCCCTGCGTCAGCGTTTTCTCAATGAATACCTGGGACGCCTGGATGAACCGCTCACCGGCACGGGGCCGCGTGCCGTGCACTGGCCCACCCCCTTGAGCATCAGTGCCCACACCGGCATTGCCACCCAGGAGGTCCGCGCCTTGCAGGATCGGGTGATCACCCAGTGGAGCAAGCAGAAGGCCATCACCGAACTGCGGGACGAGATCGCCGAAGTGCTGACCGATAACGGTGGCGTCCTCACCGCCCTGGAAACCGCCGAGGCCCTGCTGCTGCGCCGGGGCTGTCTGCAGGAAGGGGACCTGCGGGATCGCTGGGCCCAGGCGGTGGCCCGTGCCGCCGTGGACACGGAACTGGCCCGCCAGTCCCCGCGTTGGATCATCCGCCGCATCGGCCGTCGCCTGGTCCTGGCGGACAATACCCAGGGCTGCGGCGAAGCCCTGGCGGATTATGCCGAGGCCCTGGGCCAGCTGGCCGACGAATGTGCCGCCCAGCCGGAACTGCTCTCTCCGGCCCGCGCCCTGGAAAAGGTACGCAACGTGCCGGCGCCGGAAGCCGCCCTGGGGCTGAGCAACGCCCGATTGCTGCGTCTGGCGGCGGCCGCCTCCCAGGGGGCGGCCCTCTCCAGTCGGGCCGAGTTCTATCCCATCGGCATGTCGGCGGCCCGTGCCCTGGAACTGGCCCAGGGGGCCTTGCTGGGCAGCCATGCCCTGAGCGTGCAGGCGGTGCAGGATCGGGTGCGAGGCCGCTATCCGGCCGCCGAGCCGCTACCCGGCAGGCCGCAACTGGACACCCTCATGCAGGCGCTGGACATGGGATTTGCCTGGAATGGGCAATACACCTTCCAGAACAACACCCGCGGTGCCTACTGCCTGCCCAGCGCCGGACTCACCAGTCTGGCCGGGAGCGGGTTCACCGCCAGTCATTTCAGTGCCCAGGGAGACGGGCAGGGCGTCACCCTGCAGGACATTCAGGCCCTGGACCAGTCCATCCGCACCGCCATTGAGAGCACCCGGTTCCTGGCCCTGACCGTGCGCCCGCGCCATTATGAGCTGGCCGGCGACAGGCTCGTTCGGGAGTATGGTCTCAGGCGGATCAGCTTTGATGCCCTGCTGCTTGATCACCTGCATCGGGTCTGCGACGGCATGGCCCGGCCGCCCAACTGGTCCTTGGTACTGCGCGCCGACGCCGCCGACCCAGGCGCCCGGGACTGGCAGAACCTGCAGCGACTCATCGCCCGCGCCCTGCCCGCCATGGCCGAGGCGCTCCAGGCCATGGGTGAACCCATCCTGCTCACCGAACCGGGCCTGCTGGCCCGCTATGGCCTGGTGAACACCTGGCTTAACGACCTGCGCCGGCACTTACTGGAAGGGGCACAACCCCACGCCCTGATCCTGCTCATCGCCGCCGACGCCCAGCACGACGGCGCCCGCATCGATGGCGTCACCGTCCCCCATGGTGCCGGCACTCGGGAATGGGCGAGGATACCGGCCCTGTGGCTGGACAGCCCGGCTGCTTGACCAGAGTTCGAGTTGCATGGAGAGTAAAAAAGGAATAATTAATACTCATGTGTGAGTTTGAAAAAAAATTCGATGATGGCCAGGAAGATATCCTTGATGACCTGGAGCTTTCCACCGCGCGTCGCGTGAATCTGGAGCAAAAGAGAATCAACGTGGACTTTCCGGCATGGGTGGTTGATTCGTTGGACCGGGAGGTGGCACGAGTGGGTGTCACGCGGCAGTCAATCATAAAGGTGTGGCTTGTCGAGCGGCTGCAGGCAGAAGCGGCGCACAAGTCATGATCCACCCCCAGACCCTGCTCCAATCCCTGCAGCGGGCACTGCCCACTATCGAGCAGGACATTGCCCAATACCTGGACACCCAGCCCGACCTGACCGCCCACCTGGAAGCGGAATACCAGAAGGCGGTGGAGGCCGGCCGGACCGCCGAGCATCCGGTGGCCTGGCGCTATGCCCAGATCACCCAGGCCGCCGTGGCCTGGGTGATCACCTGTGTGTTCGTGCGCTTTCTGGAAGACAACCAACTGCTGGACGAGCCGCTGCTGGCCGGGCCGGTGGAGCGAGAAGATGGCAGCCGCCCGCTGCAACTGGCCCGGGAGCGGCTCACCGCCTATTTCAATGAACACCCCACCCATGCCGAGCGGGACTATCTGCTCAGTATCTTCGAGGATCTGGCCCGCCAGCCGGCACTGGACGCCTTGCTGGACCGGCGCCATAACCCCCTGTGGCAGTTGCCCGTCTCCGCCGACGGGGCACGCTATCTGGTGGACTTCTTCCAGCGCATCGACCCGGAGACGGGGCAACTCATCCACGATTTCACCGACCCGGACTGGGACACCCGCTTCCTGGGCGACCTCTACCAGGACCTGTCCGAATCCGTGCGCAAGCGCTACGCCCTGCTGCAAACCCCGGAATTCGTGGAAGCCTTCATCCTGGATTACACCCTGGAGCGGGCCTTCGAGGACTTCAGCCTCAAGGACCTGCGCCTGATTGATCCGACCTGCGGATCGGGGCATTTCCTGCTCACCGCCTTCGAGCGCCTGTTCGATGCCTGGCAGCGGTTGGAACCCCTCACCAACACCCGCCACTTGGCCCAGCGTGCCCTGGATGCGGTGCATGGGGTGGACATCAACCCCTATGCCATTGCCATTGCCCGATTCCGCCTGCTCATCGCCGCCATGAAGGCCTCGGGCACGACACGGCTGCATCAGGCCCCGGACTTTCATTTCAACCTGGCGGTAGGGGATTCCCTGCTCCATGGCCGGCGCCATGAAAAAGTGGGTGGGGGCATCCAGCAGGATATGCTGGAGCAGGACGACGCCCTGCACCATGTGCTGGAGTCGGAGAACCTGGCCCTGCTGGAGCGCATCCTGGGCCAGACCTATCACGTGGTGGTGGGCAATCCCCCCTACATCACCGTGAAGGACAAGGCCCTCAACGAGGCCTACCGGGGGCGCTATCCCACCTGTCATCGCCAGTATTCCCTGGGGGTGCCCTTCACCGAACGCTTCTTCGACCTCACCCTGCCGGCCCAGGGGAACCAGAGCGCCGGTTATCTGGGCATGATCACCGCCAACAGCTTCATGAAGCGGGAATTCGGCAAGAAGCTGATCGAAAACTACCTGCCCCGCAAGGACCTGACCCATGTGATCGATACCTCCGGGGCCTACATCCCTGGCCACGGCACGCCCACGGTGATCCTGTTTGCCCGGCAGCAGGCACCCAGCGCCCCGGTACTGCGGGCCGTGCTGGGGATACGGGGTGAGCCGAAGACCCCGGAAGACGCGGCCCAGGGACTGGTGTGGCGCTCCATCGTGGATCTATTGGAGCGGCCGGGGAGCGAGAACGAGTTTATCAGTGTGGTGGATCAGGCGCGGGCGTTGTATGGGACGCATCCGTGGAGTGTGGGGGGAGGGGTGCTACGGAATTGAAGGAGTATTTGGAGCAAGAGGCTGAGACTGCTTTAGGAGATATTGCTGAATCTCCCATTGGTCGTGCTGTGAGAATCGCTGAGGAAGAAATCTTCATGTTTTCTGCCGTGAGAAAGCGGCAGAGCATGGTTGACGAACAAGAGTTTCGTGGGTTTCTCATTGGCGAGCAAGTGCGGGATTGGTCCAATGTTCATGATACCTGGGTTTGGTATCCCTATACCGAGCGATCCTCGCAATCAAGGATGCTGAATCATCTATGGACCTGGCGTAAAACCCTGGCGGGTCGAAAAACATTTCAAGGTGTGATGGCTGATGCTGGCTTGAGATGGTTTGATTATATGCAGCATACAGCTTCAGCGTACAAAACCCCCCTCTCCATCACCTTTGCTGAGGTTGCCACCCATAATCATTTCGTCTTGGATCGTGGCGGAAAAGTATTCAAGCAGACAGCACCTGTCATAAGGCTTCCCGCTTCTGCTTCAGAAGAAAATCATTATGATTTGCTTGGCCTGTTAAATAGTTCTATGGCCTGTTTTTGGATAAAGCAAGTATTTCATAACAAAGGCAGCACTGTTGATGATAAAGGTGCCCGCCAGACAACAGTTGCCTTTGAGAACTTTTATCAAATAGCAGGCACAGGTCTAAAGAAATTCCCAATCCCTGAAGTTTCAGAGGGCGACCTTTTAAAGCTATCCCGTCACCTAGACCAACTTGCTGAGCAGCAAACTCAATTTGATCCGGAGCGAGTGCTTTCGCAGCACGAAACCGATGTCGAGGCAGCCCTCACCGAAGCCT